>CAZWLZ010000321.1:0-4319 GCA_964634505.1 uncultured bacterium
GCAGCTTGCCAAACAAAAGCAAGTAATAAAAAGAATAAAGGAATAACAGGGAGTACGTCAACTAAAGGCTTGAACATTTCATAAGCCTCTGGTAATTTAGCTAAAAGCATCATTGCTTCCATATATTTGGTTACCTTTTTAAATTTATTTTTCTAATTGATTAATTATTGTATCATTAGATTTCACTTAACAGAAATTAGTTTAATTACTTGATCTAGTTTTGTGTAAAGTTCAAGTAATTTTTCTCCTTGTAAAGAAATTTCAGAAGATGGATAATTTTCAATAATTTCGATTAATTCAATACTATTATCTGATGAAGCTGAAGAAATTAAAGCTGTTCGTAAAGATTCTATAGCTGATTTGTTTTGGGGAGTTTCGATATATTCTGTTACTAAAGTTAAAAAAAATGTCCCTAATTGATGATTAAGAATTTTTGACAATAATACTCCTTCAATGGGTATTTTTTGATTTAAAACTGTTCTAATTTGACTGGGTTTTTGATTTGCTAAAATGAAATAACTTTCTAAGGAATCAGACATTTCTCCCGTTTTAGCAAAAGTGCTTAATTCTTCTACAGAAATAGTTGCTTTTAATTGGCCATATTTGAGTACGATTGATTCTGCTGCTTTAACTGCTTGTGGATTGAAACTTAATAAGATTAATCCGCTTAAACTTATGGCAGAAATTATCTTTGATAGAGAATAGTTAATATTTTTGTGCATAATTTAATTTTCATGTAATAATTTTAAAGATTTTTCTAAATCTTTGGTTAATATTACAGATTCTTTTTTGAGAGAATTTTGATTATATTTAGATACATCAATAGGTTTACCTATTTTTAACTTTACTTCACTACCAAAAGTAGGAAATTCTTGAGAATACTTAACACTAACAGGCAAAATTTTAGTATTTACTTGGGGATATTTTGAGGCTACATCTAAGGCAATTCTAGCTACTCCTAATTTTAAAGGGGCAACCTCTTGCGATCGGATAATATTTCCTTCAGGGAAAATTACCATCATATTACCGTCTTTTAAGATGTCTATACTTTGACGAAAACTGCTTAAATCTGGTTTTTCTGTGTTAACCCCAAAACCCCCTAAACGACTAATAAACCAGCCTTGTAAGCCTTTAATTTCATTGTCTGAAACCATAAAATATAAGTCTCTTTTACTAACTAAGATTCCTGTAGCATAAGGCACTACTAAGGCATCCCAACGAGAACGATGAGTAGGTGCAATAATTACGGCATCTGATTTTGGTATATTTTCTTGTCCTTCAATTTCAAGTTTTTGAAAATAAAAAGGTAATATAAAAAAAGATCCAAAAGGATAAATTAATCTTGTTAACCAAGGATTTATTTGAGGTTTTTCGGTTTCTTGAAGATTCATTGATAGTTATTTAAAAATAAATTTTTTATTGTTTTAATAAAGTTTGACGAGGATTGAATTTTTCAATTTGTCTGATTTTTTGATATAATTCTTTTTCTTCTTCACTAATTTCTTGTGGTAATACAATTTGTAAGATGACTAATTGATCGCCTCTTTGTCCATTACTATCAGGATAACCTTTATTTGCTAATCGTAATCTTTGCCCAGATTTTACCTTAGGAGGGACATTCATTTTTACTAAGCCGTCAATCGTAGGGATTTCAATTGAACCGCCTAAAATAGCTTCTGATGGTGTTAAGGGAATTTCACAAGAAATATCGATACCTTGAATTTGAAATAAGGGATGGGGTGCGATACTGATTTTTAAGAATAAATCGCCGTTATTCATTCCTAAGCCTTTAAGTCTTATTTTTTGTCCTTCATACATTGCCGAGGGCATATCTACTTCTAACGATCGCCCATCTTCTAAGCGGATTCTTTCTCTGCCTCCTTGATAAGCTTTTTCTAAGGGTAAAATTAATTTGGCTTCTATATCTCTAGGAATTTGACGAGGATTGATGGTTTTGGTTGTTTTTGTTGTACCAGGGCGATAGGCTTCGGTGTTACTTGGTCGATAACGATTACTGTTTGTATTACTTTTGTTACTATAATTATTTCGTTGTTTTAAGTTATCAACAAAACTGCCTAAATCATCAAAAGGGGAAAAGTTAGAGTTTGGGTTACTTTTATTGGTATTTTTACGAGGAATTCTACGACGTTTTGATGAACCTAGGAGTTGTAAATCGTATTGTTGACGTTTGCTTTCATCGGATAGGATATTGTAGGCTTCATTAATTTCTTTGAATTTATCTTCTGCTGTTTGATCATTAGGATTGACATCAGGATGATAGCGTCTAGCTAGACGACGAAAAGCCATTTTTATTTCTTCTTGGTCAACGTCTGAATTTATTTCTAAGATATTATAATAATTTTTCACAAATGTTCGTAAATCTCGCATCTAATTTAATTTTCACTTCTAAACTTTTAACTTTTAACTATAAACTATGAACTATTTAAAACCATTGATCATCGTCATCTTCCCAATCATTTTGATAGGGAATATTGCGATTTTTCCCTAAGTTATAACGGCGTGAGTCTTGATCATAATCATCATAAGATGATGGGTTTTTTCTCGGTTTGTTTGTTTTATTTGGGTTAAAATTTTCTCTACTTTGTCGTTCTCTGTACGGTGTTGATTGGCGATCGCCAAAAGAATCATTAAAGGATCGATCGCCAATTCGTTCATTTTGACGGAAGTTATCTTGATTACCATAATTATAATTATCTCGATAACTGTCACGAGAGTTAGATCTATAATCATTTTGATAGTCATTACGATAAACATTACGGCGAGATTCTTTGGGAAAATCATCGTCATCATCACCGCTAAAAGTTTTTTTAATGGATTCAAAAAAGCCTTCTTCTTCGTCATCATATTGTAATCGAACTTCTCTATTTAACTCATATAAAACATCTTGTAAGTTAGTTTGCGCTCTATCTAAACGGGAATCGTCATTATTTTCTAAACTATCAAGAATTTCATTACAAAAAGAGTCCACATCACGACGATAAGGGGCTGTAAATTGACTACCAAAATCCAGAGTAACTTCCCTTAATCTTCTTTGGGCTTGATCAGTTAAAGCCTTAGCACTATTACGTTTTTCTACTTTTTCTCGTCGTTTTCTATCTTCCGTGGCAAATTTATTTGCCTCTTCCATCATGCGATTAACTTCAGATTCTGATAAATTAGCTGTACCTTGAACAATAATACTTTGCTCTCTACCAGTGGTTTTATCCCTTGCCATGACTTGTAAAATACCATTAGCATCTATATCAAAGGATACTTGAATTTGAGGCACACCACGAGGGGCTGGAGGAATACCTGTTAATTTGAATCGACCTAAAGATTTATTATCCTTAGCCATTTCTCTTTCCCCTTGCACTACATGGATTTCTACCATAGTTTGATTATTTTCTGAGGTAGAAAAAGCATCCGATCGCCTTACGGGTATAGTAGTATTACGAGGTAAAAGTTTTTTAGTAACTCCGCCGATGGTTTCAATACCAATGGATAAAGGGGTTACATCAAGCAATAAAATATCAGTCACCTCCCCCCCTAAAATGCCCGCCTGAATAGCCGCTCCAACGGCTACAACCTCATCTGGATTAACGTTTTGATTAGGTTCAAGATCAATAAAACTGCGGACTAACTCCTGTACCATCGGAATCCTACTCGAACCGCCCACCAACACTACCTCTTGAATTTGGGCAGGGCTTAATCGGGCATCTTTTAAAGCCCTTTGAATGGGGCGACGCAAACGAGATACTAAATCTCCGCATAACTCTTCAAATTTGGCTCTAGTTAAGGTCGTTTCAATATGTTTCGGCCCTTCTTCGGTGGCAGTAATAAAAGGCAAATTAATGTCTGTTACACTGACTCCTGACAGTTCTATTTTGGCTTTTTCCGCCGCTTCTGTCAGTCTTTGTAAAGATTGGCGATCGCCTCTAAGATCAATTTTTTCAGTGGCTAAAAATTCTTCAGCTAACCAATCGACAATTTTTTGATCAAAATCATTGCCTCCTAATTGAGTATCACCGCTAGTGGCTTTTACCTCTAAAACGCCGTCACCCACTTCGAGGATAGAAACATCAAAAGTGCCTCCTCCCAAATCAAATACTAAAATTTTTTCACTGCGACGCTTTTCTAATCCATAAGCTAAAGCCGCCGCCGTTGGTTCATTAATAATTCTTAACACATCTAAACCAGCAATTTTTCCTGCCATTCTAGTAGCTTGACGTTGAGAATCATTAAAATAATCTGGTACAGTAATAATCGCCCCTGTAACTTCCTCTCCTAAATATATTTCAGATTCTTCTGCTAATTTGCGT
>CAZWLZ010000322.1:0-4305 GCA_964634505.1 uncultured bacterium
TCTCCTATTTGCCCACCTGATTCGGCATAAAAAGGTGTTTTATTCAAAATTAATTGAATTTTACTACCAGCTTCCGCTATTTCAACAGATTTTCCCTCAATCAAAACTACTTCAACATGAGCAATTAATTGAGATTCTTCATAGCCTAAAAACTGAGTGGGATGTATATGCTCAGCTAATTTATCAAGACTACCTTGCACAGTTAAATCAATTGTTTCATGGGCAGATTGAGAACGCCTCTTTTGGGCTTCCATTTCTTGCTCAAATTCTGACACATCCACAGTTAAACCAACTTCTTCGGCTATTTCTTGAGTTAATTCTAAAGGAAAACCAAAAGTATCATATAAAGTAAAAGCATCGACACCAGAAATTTGGGTTTTGTGTTCACTTTTTACCTTAATAATTACTTCATTTAGTAATTTTTCGCCTCTTTCTAAGGTAGCTAAAAATGCCGCTTCTTCTCTTTGTAACTCACTTTTAATAATTGCCTCTCTTTCTCTGGTATTAGCATAAACACTTTCTAATAGACTAATAGCAGTTTCTGCCACTTGATTAATAAAATTACCCTCAATACCAATTAAACGCCCATGACGCACTACTCGACGAATCAAACGGCGTAAAATGTAACCCCTTCCAATATTAGAAGCTGAAATACCATCAGCAATCATTTGTACTACAGAACGAACATGATCACCAATAACTTTTAAAGATATTTTAGTATTAGTATCAGCTGAATGATAATTAATATTTGCCAATTTACTAGCAGTTTGAATAATGGGAAAAATTAAATCAGTTTCATAATTATTAGGCACTCGCTGTAAAATTTGTGCCATACGCTCTAAACCCATACCAGTATCAATGTTGCGGTTTTGTAAAGGGGTTAAATTACCATCAGCATCACGATTGTATTGCATGAATACCAAATTATAAAATTCAATAAATCTAGTATCATCTTCTAAATCGATAAAATCATCACCCAATTCTGGTTTAAAATCGTAGTATAACTCAGAACAAGGACCACAAGGCCCAGTCGCCCCAGATTTCCAAAAATTATCATCTTCTCCCATGCGAATAATCCGTTTTTCCGAAATTCCGATCTCATCTCGCCAAATAGTAAAGGCTTCTTCATCCTCTTCAAAGACACTGATAATAATATTTTCAGCAGGTAATTGAAATACTTCAGTTGACAATTCCCACCCCCAACGAATAGCTTGAGACTTAAAATAATCCCCAAAGCTAAAATTACCAAGCATTTCAAAAAAAGTATGATGTCTCGCAGTGCGTCCTACATTTTCGATGTCATTGGTACGAATACATTTTTGAGAAGTAGTTGCCCTTAAATAAGGAGAAGATTTCTGTCCTAAAAAAATAGGCTTAAATGGTAACATACCAGCTATTGTTAATAGTACGGTGGGATCGTCCGGTATTAAAGAGGCACTAGGTAAAATTTGATGTTGGCGATCGCAAAAAAAATTTAAAAATTTTGTTCTAATTTCATTACCTGTTAAAGAAGGGGGAATATTTTGCATAATTTATCTTAATTATTTTTCGTCTGTATATTCTTATTATTGCTGATTTTTGTTGTGATGATAAAACAGAAATATACTAAAGTAGTTTAAGAAATGAAGAGTTCTTCATCATAAAAAAAGAGAAAGAGTTAGACGTAAGCCGGATTCTGTTCATTATTGCGAACAATAAGGGCAGTTATCTATCTGGGATGCTTGTTACCAAACACCTCTTGCGGTACACCAAAAACGAAACAGGAAAAAGATTCAACCCTTGTTTCTCCGACCTTGCTCCCAACCGGGGTTTACCTAGCCAACACTTCTCAATGTTGCTGGTGCGCTCTTAACACACCTTTGCACCCTTACCTGATATAATTAATTAATGATTTATCATCAAATATAATAGTATCGTAGGCGGTATTTTTCTGTGGCACTATCCTCACGCTCACACGCACTGGGCGTTATCCAGCAAGTTTGAATCTTTCGGGAGTCCGGACTTTCCTCAAACTTCTTTTCAAAAAGTTTGCAACCACCTCACTAACTCTTTCTTTTTTTACCATATATTATTAATGTCCATTTAACAATTAATAAGTTTTAAAACCTCTTAAATCCCCCTAAATCTCCCTTAAGAAGTGGAACTTTATCCCCCTTGGAAAGATTGGGGGGTGAAAAAATGTAAACATATCTAATTTATTCTCATTTTAAGTAGAGAGGATGATAAAAAAAGACCCGGAGTTTACGCCTATCACAAGCATCCCGTATTGCTGCTACCTTCCGGTCCTGACAAGGTTTGGGCGTTATAATTGCATAAGTCCGAGTCTTTTTCATTATAACATATATTTGCTATAATTTACAACTATTTTAGAAGAAATTTATTAATTATCAGGAAAACTAATTTTTAAATCATCAATTAAATCATCTAATTCTTCTAAGGCTTGATTAACATCTAAGCGTAATGTTCCTAAATCGGGAGTTTCTAATAATTTAACTAAAGATTCTCTTTTTTGTTCAATTAAATTAATTTGTGTTTTTATAAGAGTTTTATCCATGATGTTTGCTAAAAAAAATATACTATAGCTATAGAATAAGAGATACTTGTCAATTTTAGTTCATTTTATTCAAAAAATTTTTATGTTAAATAAAATTTCCTTAGCATTAGTTGGTTTAGTAGTAGGTTCGATTTTGACTGTCACTGGCTTTATTGCTTATGGTATGGGTAATGCTACCTTAAATTTAGCAGGTTTTTTTTATGGTATCCCTGTCTTATTAGGTGGTTTAGCTCTTAAAGCAGCGGAATTAAAACCTGTACCCTTTACCATTCCCACTACTCCAGCTATTATCGCTTTACGAGAAAAACAAGCTACCGCCACTCAAAATCAGTTGAGAAAAGATGTCACTCGTTATCGTTATGGGCAAGAAGCCCATTTAGATGATTCTTTAAAAAGGTTTGGTTTAAGTCCGACTGATGAAGAAAGACCAGTTTTAAATGGCATTACAGAAACAGAAACGGAGGGTTTTTATACTTTAATTTTAGGATTTTATTCTCCTTTAATTAGTTTTGATATTTGGCAGCAAAAAAGGGAACAAATAGAGAAATTTTTTGGGCCTGGTATTATCGCTGAATTAAGTCATCATGGCGATAATCAAGTTGATTTAAGATTAATTTCTACTCCTGAGCAAAATAGCTAATTTTAATTTATTTTTTAAACTTCAAACCCTATTACCTACTCTCCCTAAATTAGATCTTTTTCTTGAGAATGAAACACCCCTGCCATTAAAAGCAAGAATTTAAGACAAAGATTAATTTTAGATTAGTATTATGGCGATCGCCAAGTAGATAAAAAAAGTGTAAAGTGTTGAAAAAATTACAACCTAAAGATTAAACAAAAAATAAATGACTTAAAAATATTTGAGTTAATTTATTTGTCCAATAATTGATTGATTGTCAATTGTATCTTGATCAATCTATAATCACTAGGTGATGAAAAAAATTTTTCAACAATTAGATTATGAGTATATCAGGATTTTTTCAATTAATTATTGGCTTTCTTTTGGGTTCAACTCTTTTTGCTGCTGGTGTAGCAGGTGGTTTATATTTATTTTTTGGCGGAATGTCCCAAAGTCCTCCTAAACCTGTTTTTTCTGAGGAAAAACCAGTGGTAACGGATAATAAACCATCATCAACTCAAGAAAATGGAGATACAACAAACAACACTATTGAAACTGAAAAATCTAACCCTGTTGAAAGCGAAAAATTGCCTGAAGGAGCTTATCGTGCAAGGGTTATATGGGAAGAAGGTCTAAAATTAAGAGCTGAACCTAGTAAAGATGCGCAAAGAGTTGGCGGAGTTGAATACAACTGGGAATTAATTATTTTAAGTGAAAATGGAGCTTGGCAAAAAGTTCGTATCCCTAGTAGTGGGCAAGAAGGTTGGATTAAAGCGGGAAATGTAGAAAGGATTAATTAAATTACTAACCTTACTCTCATAAAAGATGTTAGGTTTTAGGTAAAAAAAGAAAAAACTATTAAAATCTTGTTTAGTCAGCTAAGGCAAACTTTAGCTTTAATTCGTGGACTTTAGTTCAAGGTTAGCAACGTTTCCATTAAAAAAGTGTAATGTCAGTTAAATTAGTAAATAAAACTAAAAAAGGGGCTAAAAGCCCCCTCTTTATCTCTATCAATTAAATTTCTTTTGGTGCTAATTTAATATTTTTAGCTAAACCTAAAACAGACAGCAAACGAATAGTCATCCAAGTTAAATCTATTTCCCACCAAGCCAAACCATGACGAGCCGAATAT
>CAZWLZ010000323.1:0-4276 GCA_964634505.1 uncultured bacterium
ATATCTGAGATAAGGTAATTACTAAAGTTGTGGTGAAAAGAGATTTTAGTTTCATTAGTTATAATTCCTGTGAAATTTTTACTTTTATAAGTATATGTCATCAAAAAAAGTTAGAGAAAAAAAAATCTCCCTTTAAAGGAAGAGGGGATTTCCTGTTTCCTGACTTGGGCAAAAAGTTTAATTAAGATTTTTTCTTTAAGAACACTCCTGCTAAACCAGATATGACAAATAAGCCTAGTACCGTAGCAGGTTCAGGCACAGTAGTAGTATTAGTACCATCAGGTAAAATACCTGAAAAAGAAGATAAGGAAGCTATTTGTTCGTTGGAGATATTTGCACCAAACAAGTTGACATTATTAAAAATCGAACTCGTTAAGTCCGCTTTAAAAAAATCTGAGCCTGATAAATCGCTTCCCGTCCAGTCTCCTCCTGTCAGAATTGCTCCTACAAATGAGTCGTTAGTAAAAACCGTGTTTAGTGCGGTTACTCCTTCCAAATTAGCCCCCGTGAAATCAGACCCTATGGCACCACTGAGGTTAGCACCACTGAGGTCGGCACTACTGAGGTCAGCAAAACGGAGGTTGGCATCACTAAGGTTGGCATCACTAAGGTTGGCAGCAAAGAAGTCAGCACCACTGAGCTTAGCACGACTGAGGTCGGCACGACTGAGGTCGGCACGACTGAGGTTGGCGTCAGTGAGGTCGGATGCATTGAGGTTAGCATTACTGAGGTAGGCACTACTGAGGTCGGCATTTCTGAGGTCGGCACCACTGAGGTTGACATCAGGGAGGAATGCATTACTGAGGTTGGCACGACTGAGGTTGGCATCACTGAGGTTGACATCACTGAGGTTGGCATCACTGAGGTTGGCAAAACGGAGGTCGGCACCACTGAGATCAGCACGACTGAGGTCGACATCACTGAGGTTGGCATTAAAGAGTTTGGCATTACTGAGTTTGGCATCAATGAGGTTGGCACCACTGAGGTTGGCATCAATGAGGAAGGCATCAATGAGGTTGGCACCACTGAGGTTGGCACCACTGAGGTCGACATCAGTGAGGTCACAACGTTCACATTCGTTAGTACTAAGTAATCTATCTAAATCTGATTGACTAAAGGCTTTAACTTGGTTTAGATTACATATCTGAGATAATGTAACTACTAAAGTTGTGGTGAAAAGAGATTTTAATTTCATGAGTTATATTTCTTGTGAAAAAATTTTTTTTATAAAAATATATCATAAAGAAAAGTTAGAGCAAAAAAAAACCTCCTTATGCTTTAACCCAAGTTGGTACCTATAAAAATAATAGCCTCTTAAAATTTAAAGCAATCGCTCTGAACTAAAGTTCGCAGCTAAAAACTAAAACCCGTTAAAACAGGTTAAAAGAGCATTAAAATCCCTAAAATATTTATTATAGTAAGCTTAAGCTGACTTTAGCTTTTAGTCTTGAGCTTTCGTTCAAAGTTACGTTCATAAGAATTTTAAGATAAGGATAAATTACTATTCTCTTTTCTACAATACCCATTAACCATTACCTACCTAAATCGTGTAAGGCATTAATAGCTTGGGCGCATTGATTGGTAACAGTTTCTAAAACTTCCTTTTTAGTAGAAACAGGAGGAGGAATCAGATCACCTAATCTAATGGTAATAGGAACAGGTTTAGGAAAAGTTGAATTTTTAGTTATTTTTTCTGTACCCCATAAACACAGAGGTAACAAAGAGGCTTGAGTTTTAGCTGCAATCAGGGCTGCACCTAATTTAGGATTATGTATCCTGCCGTCTTCTGTACGTTTGCCTTCAATAAAAATCCCCGCACTCCAACCTTTTTGGATACAGTTAATGGCATTTTTAATAGCACTACGATCAGCAGATTCCCGATTAACTGCATAAGCACCTAAAGCTGTAATAACTTGTTTTAAGCCGTTTACTTCAAATAGTTCTTCTTTGGCCATAAAAGCTACTGGACGATTAATAGCACTGGTTAACAACGGCGGATCGAATAAACTAGCATGATTACTCACTACCACTAATGGTTGATTTAAAGGCACTTTATCCGCACCATAAATACGTCCTTGAAAATAAATTTTAAAAATAGGATTAACCATTGACCATTTAACAATACGGTAAGTGATAAAATTATCGACAAACTTTTTTGATATTTGTTGATTTTGATTCATTTTTGTTAGATTTCACTGCTACAATACTTAAGTTAATTTAATGTCCATTTACTAAAAATAACATGAAGATCAAAGGTTATAAAACTCTCAGTTTCTTAGTGGCGATCGCCATGACTACCGTTGATGCGGTTTCTGCCCAACAAATTTATCCTATTTCTCCTCAAAATTATCAAGAAAATGGCTCAATCAATATTTTTGTGCCTCCTCCTGAAACAAATCAAAGTCCAATTTGTAATGTTTTTCTTGAACCTGCTATTAATCGTATTATTGATAATTATCAAGGAAAATGGGGCATTTTAGTACAAAGATTAGCTGACGGAGAAACTATTTATCAATATAATGCTGATTTAGGTCTCATTCCCGCTTCTAATGCTAAAATTTTAACCACAGCAGCCGCTTTACAAAAACTTAGTCCAGAAACTACTATTCGAGCAAACAAATCTCTTAGGGAATGGGTTAATGTTACGAATCTGCGAAGTAATAATTTTTATGCCGATACTTTATTAAAATATATCGGTGGTTATAAAGTAGTACAACAAGAGTTAGTTCGTTTAGGGGTTAATCCCAATAGTTTTTATTTAGCTGATGGTTCAGGATTATCTCGCCGTAATGTAGCTACACCAAGAGCTTTAGTTGATACTCTTACGGCTATGTATTCAACTCCTAATCGTGATATATTTCTAGCATCTTTACCTACGGCTGGCATTAGTGGCACTTTAAGAAATCGGATGAAACAAACACCCGCCCAAGGCACTGTTCACGCTAAAACAGGCACTCTAAAAGGGGTTAGGGCTTTATCTGGATATATGGAACATCCTAGTTATGGTACATTGGTATTTAGTATTATGGTCAATCAACCTAATCAATCTGGGGCTTCTTTGGTTAGGGCGATCGATGAAATTGTTTTGAATTTGAATATGGCTTCAACCTGTGAATAATTATTTTATTTTATTTTGTTAAAATTTCATAACCAGTTGGTGTGACTAAAACAGTATGTTCATAATTGGCTGAGAGTGAATTATCAACTGTAACTACTGTCCAACCATCTTTTAGGGTTTTAATTCGATTTGAGCCTCTATTAATCACAGGTTCGATCGCCAAAGTCATACCAGCTTTTAACTTAAGATTAGGTAAATCTTTCACACGACAATGAAAAACCGATGGTTCTTCATGCAGATTTTGCCCTATGCCATGCCCTACTAAATCTTCTACCACAGAAAAACCGTGACTGATTACATAATCTTCAATGGCGATCGCCAAATCTATTAAATAATTTCCTTCTTTTACCTGAGAAATTCCTTGATACATAGCCATTTGTGCCACCATTAATAATTGTTCAGCTTCTTGGGTAATTTTCCCTACTCCAAAAGTAACACAAGAATCACCATGATAACCTTGAAAACAAGCCCCCAGATCAACTTTAACTAAATCACCCTCTTTAATAATTTTATTTTTGCGAGGAATGCCATGGACAACTTCTTGATTAACACAAGCACAAATAGTAGCAGGAAAACCGTGATAAGCTTTAAAACTAGGAAATGCTCCCATTTCTCTCACTCTTTTTTCGGCATACATATCTAACTCAAATGTACTTATACCGGGGCATGTGATGGCTTTAATTTCTTTTAAAATAGTAGCTACAATTTTTCCTGCTTGTCTCATCAGATCAATTTCAGCTGAAGACTTAATATGTATAGTGTTTAGATTATTTTTCAAAAAAAGTTGCTCTTGTATTTTAGGTATTGTTTTTATATTTAAGAAATATTAAATCTTAGAATCGCCCCTTTAAAAGCTTGGGGTGTTAGAGTATTAGTGTATGAGGGAGATTTCTTTCCTCCAGATTTTAAGTCATACTAAAAAATCTTGACATAATCACAAACTGATTATAGAACCCATTTAGTATCTTTTGTAAATATTATCTGGCATTAAAACCTTGAAATAAATTTCTCCGCTGAAAGCTAAAGTTTGCCTTAGCTGACTGAATCTTAACCCGTTTTAACGGGTTTTAGCTATTAGCAAAAAATTTATTTTTTGTAATTTTAAAGATGATTAAATGTTTTGTGATGATTTTTATGGCGATCTCCTTTCTTAAAATA
>CAZWLZ010000324.1:0-4265 GCA_964634505.1 uncultured bacterium
CAAGTTATAAAACTCGATGAAACGGCTATCATCTTCTAAGTCAATGTTATTATCCCCCAATTCGGGCTTAAAATCATAGTATAACTCAGAACAAGGACCACAAGGACCTGTTATCCCCGATTTCCAGAAGTTATCTTCTTCTCCCATGCGAATAATCCGTTTTTCAGGTATTCCTATTTCATCACGCCAAATCCCAAAGGCTTCGTCATCTTCCCGAAATACACTTACAACGATATTTTCAGGAGATAATTGATATACTTGGGTTGACAATTCCCAACCCCATGCGATCGCTTGTGACTTAAAATAATCACCAAAGCTAAAATTACCCAACATCTCGAAAAAAGTATGATGTCTAGCGGTGCGTCCCACATTCTCAATGTCATTGGTGCGAATACACTTTTGGGAAGTAGTAGCACGGGGACATTCCGCACTCTTTTGTCCTAAGAAAATGGGCTTAAATGGAAGCATTCCTGCAATAGTTAACAAAACGGTAGGATCATCAGGCACTAATGAGGCACTAGGTAAAATTTGATGTTGTTTTTCGGCAAAAAAGTTTAAAAATTTGCTTCTAATTTCGTTTCCTGTTAAGGAAGGAGGTGTTTTACTCATAATTAAAATTTAATATCAATTCACATTACACGGTTGTCTCTCTATTGCTATTATTGCTGATTTTCGTTGCTATCATAAGAGAGGTATTTGTAAAAATAAAGTAGAGATGACGAAAGAAAAACCCCTCATTTGTGCGATTGACTTAGAAGAAGATATTGTTCAAGCTATAGAAGCAAAAGATTTACACTGCTTTTCTGGTACACTAGGCAATCGAATTAAAGTTCCTAATTCAAACTATAATAAGGAGACTCCTTTACCATTACACCATCATAAGTTACCACTAAATCTTCATGAATATGACGTTATCATTATAGATTTAAAATGTAGAGAACCAATAGAATACTGTAAATCCGATTTTGAGGATTATTTGAATTATTGTAGCGGAAATGAAAAATCTTTTTTCTTAAGTAGTTTCCCTCAAACTGTTTTTGATCCTAGACCATTTTCCTCAAATTATATTAAATTAAAATTGACAGAATGTTTTGGCAAAGAAATTCTGATTATTATTTTTTGTTCTTCAGATGTGAATGTAGATTATAAAATTAAAAAGATTTCTTCTTATGATGATAATAATTCAATATATAAACCATGTATAGATACAAAAAATTATTTTTTATATGAATTTTTACCTTTTTTTCGGAGATATTCTAATAATCATTATTCATTAGGAAAATATAAAATGGGAGAAAAAGTTAATTGTGATAAACGAGGTTGTTCTTTGATAGATATTCTTGCTAAGAATACTAATAACTTTATATATGAATTTATTTTTTATCACCCTAAAGTATGGGATCAAAATACCAAACAAGAAGTAGAAAGATATAATTTTATTCCTTTATTATTTAATGAGCAAAAAGAAATTATAGGCTTTTTAGATTTAGCCGATAATATTAAGACTTTAGCTCTGCCATACATAATTGATCAAGAAAAGAAAAAAGATTTAATTATTGAACTTCTTGATGTTGGTTTACCTGAATTATTCTCTAAAATATTTCCTTATTCTACACAATTTGCTTGGCTTAAATCAGAACCTTATTATTTACCAAAATATGCAAAACTTTTAGACAAAAAACAAAAAATTGAGGAAGAATATAAACTTAAATTAAAACAGGTTGAAACTGAAATAAAAGACAATGAAAATCAATATAAGTTTCTTCATGATTTAATTACCGAAACAGGGGATAAATTAGTCAAATCTGTAGAATATTTTTTACAATGGTTAGGTTTTGAGAATGTAATTAATATGGATGAAAATAATCCAGATATAAAAGAAGAAGATTTACAAATCAATTTAGAAGATGGTTTACTAATTATTGAAGTTAAAGGAATTACTGGTACTTCTAAAGATAAAGAGTGTTCACAAATATATAAAATAAAAAATAGAAGAAATGAAGAAAGAAAGAAATTTGATGTTCTTGCATTGTATATAGTAAATCATCAAAGATTTTTACCACCAGAAGAAAGAAATAATCCACCTTTTAGTGATGATCAAATTAAAGATGCAAACTTAGATAAAAGAGGGTTATTGACAACTTATGAACTTTTTAAATTATACTTTAAAATTGCACAAGATTTTATAATGAAAGAAGATGCGAGAAAATGCCTTTTAAATTATGGACTGGTTGAATTTATACCATCAAATGCTAATAATTTAGGATGCCCTAGTGAAATTCATCACAATGGAAAAGTTGCCATATTAAATATTCAGAATATTCCTATTAATAAAGGCTCATCAATTATTATTTGTAATGGTAATGATTGGTTTGAAACTAAAGTTTTAGGCATTCAATTAGATGGTAAATCTTTTGACTCTATTTCTAATGGAGAAATTGGCATTGAATTAGACAAGCCTATATCGAAAAAGTCAATTTTATGGCTAAAAAATTTAAAAAAAAGAATATTTAAAAACTTTGAAAAAATTTGATTATGAGAAAAATTAATTATGAAATATACAATTATTATTCAATGGAGTGAAGAAGATAACTGTTTTGTAGTTTTTTTACCTGAATTTAAAAATGAGATGCAACCAATTACTCACGGTGAAACTTACGAGGAAGCATTAAAAAATGGCAAAGAGGTTTTAGAGTTAATTGTTGAAGAATATCAAGAAGATGGTAAGCCTTTACCTGAGATTAAAAGACGAGTTGGGCATAATAGTATTATGCCCCTACAAAATTGATGCCGTAGGGGTTTAACATTGTTAAACCCACAATCTTTAATAAATAGAGTTAAGATTAAAAGTTGAGTTTTTGCCTAATATAATGGTAAGTGCGATCTCTATTAGCTATAAAAATTAATACTCAGATTAGTACTTCTAACATTTTTTTGCTACAATCCCATAAATAGAAACTGAGAAAACTCTATTCTGGAACATTTTCCGCTAAAATTAAGCCTTAAGACAAATGCGAATCATCGAGCTTAATTTTGTTCACAGGTAGCTATGCAAATATTCATCAGCACAGGGGAAGTTTCAGGGGATTTACAAGGAGGAATGTTGGTTTCTGCCCTTTATCAACAAGCCCAATTGAGAGGACTTGAGTTAAATATTACTGGTTTAGGTGGGCAAAAAATGCAAACTGCTGGTGCTGATTTAATTGCAGATACTACAGCGATCGGTTCGATAGGTTTACTGGAATCTGTCCCATTTATTCTCCCTACGTGGCAAATTCAACAGAAGGCAAAAAAATATTTACAAGGGAATATTCCTGATTTAGTGGTACTTATTGATTATGTAGGTCCTAATTTGGCGATCGCCTCTTATTTAAAGCAAAAATTACCACAAGTGCCGATTATTTGGTATATTGGACCTCAATACTGGGTTTGGACTCCATTAGAACAGAATGTCAGACAATTAGTTAACGTTACGGATAAATTATTAGCAATTTTCCCCCAAGAAGCGGAATTTTATCGCAGTAAAGGTTTAGAAAGTGTTTATGTGGGGCATCCTTTAGTTGACAGAATCAAAAATGCACCAACGAGATTATCTGCGAGACAAAAATTAGGGATTGCGGAAGAAGATACTTTAATCGCTTTATTACCTGCTTCCCGTCAACAAGAATTAAAATATTTATTGCCTGTGATGTGTGAAGCAGTGAAGGAATTGCAGGAAAAGTTACCCTCCGCTAAATTTTATTTACCGATTTCTTTGCCTCAATATCGCACTCAAATTCAAACTTTAATTGCTGAATACAATCTCAAGATTAATTTATGGGAAGGCAATACTTTAGATGTAATTGCAGGGGCAGACTTGGCTATTACAAAATCAGGTACAGTTAATTTAGAATTAGCTTTGTTAAAAGTACCCCAAGTGGTGATTTATAAAGTTAACCCCGTGACGATTTGGTTTGCCCGTAATATTTTACGTTTCACAATTCCTTTCATGTCTCCTGCAAATCTGGTTTTAATGGAGGAAGTTGTACCTGAATTATTGCAAGAAAAAGCCAATGTTAATAATATTGTGCAAGAATCTTTGGATATATTGTTAAATAGCGATCGCCTTCAGCAAATACAAAATAAATATGAGGAAGTTTATCGAACTTTAGCTAGTGGTACAGATTCACCTTGCGATCGTACTGCAATAGAAATTCTTGACTCTTTTAGAGGATGTTTGAAAATTCCTCAAAACGGATTTTGATCCCCCCTAACCCCCAGGGTTG
>CAZWLZ010000325.1:0-4264 GCA_964634505.1 uncultured bacterium
CTCTTGAGGCAATTTGATCTGTTTATCAGTTAAGGAAGAACCTCCCCACTGTGCTAGATTGACCTCACTAAAATAATGTTCTTTAATATTAAGAAATAAGGCTATTTTTTTTGCAGCTTCTAACTCTTTATGATGTCTTTGTCCATAGGAAAAGGAGATGGCGATCGTTTCAAAACCATCTTTAATGGCGATCGCCGCACTGGTTGCCGAATCTAAGCCTCCCGATAATAAGACTATTGCTTTTTTTTGCATATTTTTATTAATAATTAACCTTATTTCCAAACATTTTATTTACAAATTAAATTAATCTATTGTACATTTAAAAATTTATGAATTTGAAGACTTAAACGCCATTGGGAATTAGATTTTATAAAATCTAAAATTAAATCTTTACTATCAAAATTATTCCATTCTGGTTGAAGATATTTTAAAGCAGAATTAGGAATTTTTTTTGCTTCCAATTGAGCCCATTCTAAATCTTTTTTGTCATTAATAACTACTTTTAATTCATTAACTTTTTGATAAATACTATCATGAGGTTTTTTATAAATTTTAGGAGAAAATGTAACCCAATCAAAATTACCAGAAAAAGGATGCGCCCCTGAAGTTTCTAAATGTACTTTAAATTGATTTTTTTGCAATTGATTTGTTAAAGGATATAAATCATGTAATAAAGGTTCACCTCCTGTAATAATTACAATATTAGGATTAATAACTTGAACATTATTTAACAGTTTTTCAACAGAATATTTAGGAAACTTTTTATCATTCCACGACTCTTTTTGATCACACCAAGGACAATACACATCACAACCTGCTAACCTTATAAAATAAGCATTTACGCCACTATAAAAACCTTCCCCTTGGATTGAATGAAAAGTCTCTACAATAGGGTAAGAATATTTTAATTCTGTACTAATAAACGAATTAATTAACATTACTAATAATAAAAATATTTATACTGAAATTTACTAATAATTAACCTTATTTAAAATTTATTTACTATCTTTTATGCCAAAATAATTAATAACTAAATCTTCATTTCCATTATTAATAATTTCATGTTCTTCTAAAGGTTTTACTACCACACAAACCCCTTTTTTAAAAGGAAAATCTTGATCATTAATTTTAATAATTCCTTCTCCCGATTCTACATAAAAAACTTCCCACATATCATCATGTTTGTGAGCGTAAGATATTTGACCACTTTCTAACTTTGCCTGAGCAAAATTGGTAATATTAGGAATTTCTTCTGAATTAATAAGGACTTTTTTCTTAATATTAGGATTATGCGAAACTGTTTTTTCTTCTATGTCTTGTAATGAGATATATTTCACTTTATTATTAATAATATTTAACTAAAATTTTTTATGTTATAACAAATAAAGGGTATTAGGTGTTAGGTATTAGATGTTAGTAGGAGTGATAAAATTATTGTAAAACTTCAAAAAGAGAGATTTATAGAAAAAATTGATCGCCTTTTTTTTCTTTAGCCATTACCTATTACCCATTCCCTACTTATTCCTTAAACCTATATGATAGAATCTTTTGATCAAAATTGCCAAAACTGGGATAGTAAAGAATTAGATAATACTATTGTTGATTTTGCTAATCTTCAAGGAGACTTAAATTATAAACAAGCACAAAAATCTTTACAACTTTTACTGGCCAATCTTGACTTAAATGATCAAGAAAAAATTGGTTTAGAATCAGAAATTGATCGCCTTACATCTTTATTAGTCAAATTGCAACAATCCATAATTTCCATCGCCGCTTTTGGTATGGTAGGTAGAGGTAAATCTAGTTTACTTAATGCTTTAGTTGGTAAAGAAATTTTTATTACAGGCCCACTCCACGGCGTAACTCAAGAAATCAATGACACTAAATGGCAATTAACTGAAGAAACTATAGAAAATAGTAATTATAATTTTCAAAGATTAATTACTGGAACAAAAAATGCCCAAATTCAACTGATTGATACTCCCGGTATTGATGAAATCGATGGAGAAACACGAGAAAAACTAGCTCATCAAGTAGCAAAACAAGTTGATCTAATTTTATTCATAGTAGCAGGAGACATGACTAGAGTTGAATATAATGCCCTTTCTTTATTACGAGAAGTGGGAAAACCAATCATCTTAGTTTTTAATAAAATTGATCAATATCCCCCTTCTGATCGATTAGAAATTTTTAACACGATTAAAGACAAACGAGTTACAGAATTATTGTCTCCTGATGAAATTGTGATGGTAGCGGCCTCTCCTTTAGACATCAAAGCCGAGAAAACCAAAGAAGGAAAGTTAATTGTCAAAAGAAATAAAGGAAAACCGCAAATAGATGATTTAAAACTGAAAATATTAGAAATTTTGCACCATGAAGGTAAATCCTTAGTTGCTTTAAATACCATGCTTGTAACTGGTGAAGTTAATGAAAAATTAGTCCAACGTAAAATGACTATTCGGGATGAGGCAGCTAATCAGATTATTCAAAAAGCTATCCTTACTAAAGCTGTGGCGATCGCCATTAATCCAGTGACAGTTTTTGACCTATTTACGGGGGCGATCGTTGACGTTGCCATGATAATAGCCTTATCCCACCTTTATGGTATCGATATGACTCAACAAAGTGCTTTAAAATTGCTACAAAAAATAGCCATCAACATGGGGGGTATTAGTGCCAGTGAAATAGTAGCTAATTTGGGTTTAAGTTCATTAAAAGGCATCCTGGGCTTAATAGTACCAGTATCAGGCGGTTTATCCTTAGCCCCTTATTTATCCGTAGCCATAACTCAAGCAGGAGTAGCAGGAGTTTCAACCCATGTGATAGGACAAATTACCAAAACTTACTTAGCAAATGGTGCATCTTGGGGGGAAAATGGACCGAAAGCAGTAGTACAAAATATTCTTAATTCCTTAGATGAAACCTCTATTTTAAATCGCATCAAATGGGAATTAAAAACCAAATTAGGGAAAAAAGAATTTTACTAATCAATTTAATTTTCTTTAAGTCCCCCTTTTGAAGTGGGATTTAGAGAGATCAAAATTATTAATGTAATTAATTTTGGTAAAATTCAATTACACTAATTCAAAATTACACATCAATATGAGATTTTTTAATCTAAAAAAGATCGCTTTTCATACAGCAACTTGGCTAACATTATCAGGATTATTTACTTCCAATGCCTTAGCCTGTACTCGTATTCTTTATACAGGTACAGATAATATAGTAATAACAGCACGTTCAATGGATTGGCAAGAAGATATTCGATCCAATATTTGGGTTTTTCCTAGAGGTATCAGTCGCAACGGTCAAGCAGGGGCAAATTCTCCTAAATGGGTATCAAAATATGGTAGTGTTACAGTATCTGGTTATGATATTGGTACAGCTGATGGCATGAATGAAAAAGGATTAGTTACCAATCTTCTTTATTTAGCTGAATCTGACTACGGTAAAGCCCCCGATAAACCGCCTTTATCCATAAGTCTTTGGGCGCAATATGTACTAGATAATTATGCCACCGTTAATGAAGCAGTAGAGGCTTTAGAAAAAGAACCTTTTAGGGTAGTTACTTCAGTCCTTCCTAACGGTGCTGGGGCGCAATTACACCTCTCTATTTCTGATTCTAGCGGCGATTCAGCCATTTTTGAATATATCGATGGAAAATTAGTTATTCATCATAATAAAGCCTATAACGTAATGACCAATTCTCCTAGTTTTGATCAACAATTAGCCCTAAACAAATACTGGGAAAAAATCGGCGGTTTAAGATTTTTACCAGGTACAAATCAAGCCCCAGATCGTTTTGCTCGTGCGTCTTTCCTCCTTAATGCCATCCCAACCAAAACCGATCCTAATTATATTAATTCTGTTCCTAATCAAACTTATACTAATCAGGCGATCGCCAGTGTTTTTAGTGTGATCAGAGGCGTTTCAGTGCCTTTAGGAATAACTACACCAGAACAACCTAATATATCTTCTACCGTTTGGCGTGTTGTTGCAGATCATAAAAATAAAATTTACTATTTTGACTCAGCCACAAGTCCCAATGTTTTTTGGATACCAATGGCCGAACTAGACTTAAAAGAAGGTGCATCAATTAAAAAATTGACCTTAACAGGAGGCCAAATTTATTCAGGTAACACCGTCAAAAACTTAGAAGCATCAAAACCTTTTGAATTTCTATCAATTACAGGCAAATAAAAAACCTGACATTGGTGAATTAAGGTATGATTTTCCAATCAAGAGAAGGCACTCTACTTGGAAT
>CAZWLZ010000326.1:0-4242 GCA_964634505.1 uncultured bacterium
GGAAGAAACCCCCTAATACCCTAATACCCTAACACCCCAACCTTTTTAAGGGGGTTAGGGGGATCAATTTGAATTAATTATTTTTTCTAAATTTAGCAGAAAGAGTCCCTAAAAATCCTAATCCAATTAAAGTTAATAAGGGGGTAGGTTCAGGGACGTCCTGAGGAGGAACAATAATACCGCCATCATCGTTGTTTGCAGCTTGTAATGCACCAATAAACACACCACTATCAAAAATACTATCATTAGTATCAGCCACAGCAATTTGAATAGTATGAGTAGTAAGATTGGGATCTAACATACCAATAACTGCGAATCCTTGAGATAATCCATTGTATTCAATAGGATAGAGTCCACCACCCACAGGATTATTGGTAAAATTAGTTGGATTACCAGGGGTGTTACTAACAAGTGAGCCATCGGCAAACCTAGCGTAATTAACTCCATCAACGAAAAATCCAAAAATATCGGTTATGTTTTGGGTAGGAAATTCATCCGTACCAAATAAAAATCGAGCAGTAACGGAATTAAAAGCAGCATCAACAGTAAAATTGAAAGATAAAGCATTGGCATCAAAGGTGCTACTTCCTGATAAGGCAGAAAGAGCAGCATTTGAACCACTACCTGGTTGAGGTAAAGCGTTGGAAAAATTATTTAATGTATTAGTAGTAGGAATATTAGCAGTACCAGAAGTTAAAAATATTCCATTAGGCAAAGTAAAAGTTGGGGTTGAACCTGAACTAGGAGCAAGAGAAAAGTTACTATAAATAGCACTTTGTGCGGTATTTGGATCAGTGCCGTTGCCGATGTCTCCTTGAAAATTTACTCCTCCAACTACATTGATGCCACTATTTGGGCTTAATACGGCATTAACTAAATCTTGAGTAGTATTCCCGGTGTCAAATAAGTCAAGAGTTAACGCTTGAGCTTTAGGTGTAATACCAGAAGCTACAGCAGTTAATACTAAAGCTGAAATAATTGTTTTTTTCATGGTTACTGGTTTAATTTAGAAATTAATATTTTACGTTTGTAAAAATGTTATTCTACATAACTTTATTTGTCAATCTTTAGCAAGTTTTTTTTTGACAATTTATGAGGATAAACGAATTAATTCTAAATTATCTAAATTTAATTTAGTTTTTTTTAATTCTTCATTATAAAATGTCATTTTTTCTTGCTCAAGATTAATATCCAAAGTCCGCCATTGTTGTTGACAATATTGATAATATTTCTTTAATTTTAACCATTCTAAAGTGGCGATCGCACTGTTAATAATAGTTTCAGAATTGTGTAAATATTCTTGTTGATTAGTATCTGGATTAAATAGATTTGACAATTGTTTTCTAATATTTATATCCTCAATAATATTTTCTGTTAAAGTGCTAATTAAAGTTTGAGAATCATCATTTAAAGAAGTAGGGGAAAAGTCTTTTATTTCGATTATTTTCTGCCATAAATAATTATAATAATCCACCGTAAAAGTAAGATTTTTTGCTTCCAAAAGGTCAATTATTGGCGATCGCCAAGGGGGACAATATAAGTAAATTAATAATAATAAATATTCACTTTTTTCTAGTAATTTTTGTTCAGGTGAAATGGCGATCGAATGAAGGGAAGATTTTTGAGTATTAGATTTAGAATTAGGGGAAGAATTTTGTTTTAAAGATATTTGTAAAGTTCTTTGAATTTGTTGAAAATCTTCAGAATTAAGAGAAAAAGAATCACTTCTATTTTTACTTAATAATTCAGCACAATAAGCAACATAATAATTGCGTGTATTAAGATTACTAATCTTATTTAAAAGAGTAATTAAAAAGTTAATAACTTGATCAAATTCATTAGCTTTTTTTAAATCTTTACTATTAAGAAATAGGTCAATTTGCCAATCAATCCAAAGAGGAGAATTTTTAATTAATTCTTGATATTTAGTAATAGCAGAATCATCAGATTTCAAAAAATCATCTGCATCTTTTCCTTCAGGAATATTAATAATTTTTAACTGTAATTGTCCAGAATAAATTAAAGATTCAATTTGTTTTATGCCTCTTTCTGTGGCTTTTATACCTGCTTTATCGGCATCAAAATTTAAAATAATTTCTTTCGATTCACTATAACGAGCTAACTGTTTAATATGATCATTACTCAAAGCTGTACCCATTACAGCAACAGCGTTTTCAATACCAAATTGATGAAGTGAAATAGCATCAAAATAACCCTCTACTATAATTACTTGATCTTGTTTTATAATAGCTTTTTTTGCCTTATCTAAAGCGAATAAAACTTTACTTTTATTAAATAATAAAGTCTCTGGAGAATTAAGATATTTAGGTTCACTTCCATCTAAACATCTACTACCAAAACCGATTACTTGCCCTTGTTGATTATGAATAGGAATGATTAATCTATCTCGAAATTGATCGTAAAATCCACTTCCTTGATTTCGTTTTTTTATTAACCCTGTTTTCTCTACTAAATTGACAGGATAATGTTTTATTTCTACTAAATAATGATAGATAGTTTCCCATCCAATAGGGGCATAACCTAATTGAAATTTTTGGATAATTTCTGTTGTTATATTACGAGTTTTTTTGAGGTATTCTAAGGCTTTTTTACCTTCTTTTTGGCTTAAGGTATGTTGATAGAAAATAGTTGCTAAATCAAGAATTTCATATAATTGTTGTTTTAGAGAAATTTCTTGTTGAATTTGTTTACTTTCTTCTGCTATTAAAGTTTTAATTGGTATTTGATAACGTTGTGCTAAATTTAAAACTACTTCGCTAAAAGATTGTTTACCAATTTCCATTAAAAAATTAATGCTTCCTCCACCTACGCCACAACCAAAACAATGATAGGCTTGTTTATTAGGATTGACGATAAAACTAGGGGTTTTTTCTTCGTGAAAGGGGCATAAACCAAAAAAATTATTTCCTTTTTTATTTAACACTACATAATCAGAGACGACATCAATAATATCAACTCTTTCCTTTACTTCTGTAATAGTATCTGGATGCAAACGTTGATTTTTCATTATTTATAATTAAGGCAATTCTCTTTTCTAACAAAATTACAATTAAAGATTTTAAAATATCTTTATTGCTGATGCTCTCATTATTGTAAACTTATTAGTAAAATTTGGGACTAGGATAATAGGGTACTTTAAGTGGCGATCGCCATAATTTATTTACTCAGTTAAAAGATTTTATTTTTGTCTAATTAGATTTAATTTCTCTAACCCGTGATCATAAGTTAATCATAGTATTGGTCACTGTAGGTTGTTTGGCGATCGCCAATATTAAATCACTATCATCCATTATTTCTGCATCATCATTACACATCATCCGTCTGCCATCAAATCATAGTCTTCATTTAATCATTCTAATCATAGTTTAGACTTCTCCTCACCAATGCCCTCACACAAATGCCTATCTTCCTCCGTAACATCAGAATTAGGATTGTGCAAATTAGTCCGACCCCGATCACAACTACGCTCAATTAAAGCATCTAAATCCCAACCATTGTCACCATTCCATAGTTTGATTATGCTGTCTTCACTGCCAGAGGCTAAAGTCTTACCGTCGGGGCTAAAACTCACGCTTAAGACATTATCATTATGCCCAGTGAGAGTGCGAATTTCTTTCCCTGTCTCTACATCCCAAAGTTTGATTGTATCGTCTCCACTACCAGAAGCTAATATCTTACCACCAGGGCTAAAACTCACGCTAGTGACATACTCATTATGCCCAGTAAAAGTGCGGATTTCTTTTCCTGTCTCTACATTCCACAGTATGATAGTGCCTCCACCACCATGAGCTAATTTCTTACCATCTGGACTAAAACTCATGCTATTGAAACTACTAGTATGCCCAGTGAGAGTGCGGATTTCTTCCCCTGTCTGAACATTCCACAATTTAATAGTGCTGCCGAAACTACTGGAAGCTAAAGTCTTACCGTTGGGGCTAAAATTCATGCTTAAGACGAACTCATTATGCCCAGTGAGAGTGCGGAGTTCTTTTCCTGTCTCTACATTCCACAGTTTGATTGTTTTGTCACCACTACCAGAAGCTAATATCTTACCATCGGGGCTAAAACTCACGCTATTGACATCATCATTATGCCCAGTGAGAGTGCAGATTTCTTTCCTCGTCTTTATATTCCACAGTTTGATTGTGTTGTCTTCACTACCAGAAGCCAAAGTCTTACCATCTGGGCTGAAACTCACGCTAGTGACACGCTCATTATGCC
>CAZWLZ010000327.1:0-4234 GCA_964634505.1 uncultured bacterium
CTCGCCAATCATATCGCCGATTTCATTATCAATCTTATCTCCAGCCAAACATTTACCGAATACTCGACATAACAAATCCTGTTGAATTTGAGACGCATACATAAGAGCAGAAGGAATAGATTTGGCATTATAGGCAAGA
Organism: uncultured bacterium; assembly: GCA_964634505.1. Classification (GTDB taxonomy): domain Bacteria; phylum Cyanobacteriota; class Cyanobacteriia; order Cyanobacteriales; family Cyanobacteriaceae; genus CAZWLZ01. The sequence continues at coordinate 140 of CAZWLZ010000327.1, forward strand.
TTCATTTTCCACGGCTTAAGATTTTTGTTAGCGTCAGGGGTTAAACCTGTACCAACAGAAACCAATAACATTGTATCTTCTCCCACCGGCCAATTAAGGTCGTAAGGTTCAGCCGTTGCCATGAGAAAAAGTTGAAAGGCTGGATTATTAAAGGGGGTTACTCCACCATCCACAAAAACAAAAGGAGGTTTTCCATTTTTTATATCAATTTCTTCAGGAGGGAAAAAAGTTGGTGCGGCAGTACTAGCACGAATTAATTGCCAGAGGGGAAATTGTAAATTACAATCCTGTCTATTTTTATCATTGTAACGGGCATGGGGATTGTTAGAAATAGGCCAAGGAGAGTCTGTAGTGGCGTTTCGCATCACCATCATTAACAAAGTCTTTAGGCGATCGCTTCCTAAAGTTTCGTCACCAAAAATAGATTTAAGTTGATTATTAAGAGCTTTTTTTTCATACTTGTATTTGAAAATTCGTTTAAGTAGAAAAAATACTTTATCAAACATCTTTTCACCACTACTGATATAAAACTCTCAAATTTGATCAACTCGCATTCCCGAAGATAAACAAGCGGCTATGATTGCACCTGTGCTAGTTCCTACAATATAGTTAAAGTAATCAGCTAAAACAAAAGTATCATCCTTGCCTAGTTTATCCTGTAAAATTTTTTCTATTTCCGCTAAAACTTCCACAGCGATAATACCTCGAATACCTCCACCATCAAGGGCAAGTAGTTTAGGTTGATCGGTTTTTGGTTTAGTTAATGCCTTTAGATGATCCATATTATTTTTGTGAGTTATAGTTTAGTTGGATTAATGATACTAATATTTCCACCATATTGATGAATTTTTTGGCAAAATCAGAAGTGCCACCAAGCCCATCACCTGTAGGCTTTTCATCCCAAACTAACAGTGCATATAAATTTGCTGGTAAGACTAATTCAATAGCAGTTGGAATAATCCAGAGATTATTTTGAGCAAAAACAGAAATATCTTTAGGAAAATCCTCTTGATATTCATTCAGATAGTATTTACTAACTTGTGGATGATGATTTAAGATTTGAAAACGCTTTTCCCAGTTGCCAGTAACAATATTGACAGATCTAGTAATAAATTCCGTTTCAGGTAGAGGAATATGTAACTTAACTTTTGTGCCTAATTCCAGACAGGCTTCCGCAAAAAGAATATCTCCACCACAAGCACCCCCACAAACTCCCAAATCATTGTTACCTATATTCCAACTTTTAAGCTGATTTATTATATTCTGATAAACTATTTTTTCTTTATTTGCAGGAAAACGGGGCAATTTACGGTCAATTTTATCAATCATATGACCACTAAAAACTATTACTTTTTCAATAATCATCTAATTAAATTATCAATATTATTTTACCTGAGATTTTGGGCATTATTTATATTTATTTAACTATATTCTAATAACATTTTACTTTAGTTAAGCAAAAATTATGATTGAAAATGTAGCTAAAAACCAATCAAGATGAAATTCTAAAACTTTTCAAACAACTTTTTAATCTTTTTTGATCTGAAACTAATTATCAGCTATCTGCTTAAATTAAATTTGCAGATCAATATCAAGTAACTGCTCATTCAGTTTGTTAGTTAAGGGATTATCTGGAGTCAAAGCAATACTTTTATTTTTCTACATTTGAGCCACTTATTACAGCAATACGAGCATTCTTTAAATCTTGTGGTTTGTTAAATAAGGTGATAATTTGATACTATCTTTAGCATGAATTATTCAGTATAAAAAATGGAATTATATTTTATTCGTCATGGTATAGCAGAAGAAAGAACAAACTTACAATCAGATCAACAAAGACATTTGACTGAAGAAGGTTATCAAAAAACTACTCAAGTAACACAAAAAATATTAAAATTAGGCATAAAATTTGATCTTATTTTATCAAGTCCGTTAATTAGAGCAAAGGAAACAGCCGATATTTTTGCTAAAATTGGTTTAAGCGAAAATATTGAAATATTTGAAGCGTTAGCACCTGATGGAAAAATGGATAAATTTATCAGTTGGATTCAAGACTCATTATATAATAAACCTGAAAATAAAATAGCTTTAATTGGCCATCAACCTGATTTAGCTAATTGGGCAGAAAAATTACTATGGAAAGAAAAAAACGATCAAATTATTTTAAAAAAAGCGGGAATTATTGGTTTAAAATTAGATTTTATTCAACATAACAACTTTTCAGCTAAACTATTTTTATTGACTTCTCCAAAATGGATGTTATAAAAATATAATAATATTATCAATAGATCGCCAAAAACCAACCTATAAAATAAATTTTATGCTTAATTTTATTAAAAGTATCTTGGATAACTAAGAAGGTGCAAATAATCCGTTAAATTTAATTTTGTTTTCGTTTCAATCAATTTAGAGGAATCAATATGACATCAGTTTGTGAATTTAAACCAGGTTTAGAAGGTGTACCTGTTGCCGAGTCTGCCATTAGTTGTTTAGATGGACAAAAAGGAATTTTACGCTATAGAGGCATTAGTATTGAAGAGTTAGCTCAAAAAAGCACTTTTTTAGAAACTGCTTATCTTCTGATTTGGGGAAAATTACCTAATAAAGAAGAATTGAGTTATTTTGAATATGATATTACTCACCATCGCCGCATCAAATATCAAATTAGGGATATGATGAAATTTTTTCCTCAAGATGGACACCCTATGGATGCTTTACAAACTTCGGCCGCCGCTTTGGGTTTATTTTATTCTTCTCGTAAAGATTTTGGCGATGCTGAATACATGAGAAATGCGATAATTCGTCTTTTGGCTAAAATTCCTACTATGGTGGCTGCTTTTGCTCAAATGCGTTTAGGTAATGATTTTATCCGTCCTAATGATGAGTTAAATTATTCTGCTAATTTTCTCTATATGTTAACAGAGAAACAGCCTGAACCTTTAGAAGCAAGAATTTTTGATGTTTGTTTAATGCTTCATGCTGAACATACTATGAATGCTTCTACTTTTTCGGCTATGGTGACGGCTTCTACTTTAACTGATCCTTATGCAGTAATAGCTTCGGCTGTTGGCACTTTAGCTGGACCTCTCCATGGCGGTGCTAATGAGGAAGTGTTGATTATGTTAGAAAAAATCGGCTCTATTGACAATGTTCGCCCTTATATTGAAAATTTGATTGAAAATAAGGAAAAAATTATGGGCTTTGGTCATAGAGTATATAAGGTAAAAGACCCCCGAGCGAAAATATTACAAGAGTTAGCAGAAAGGCTTTTTGAGTTAACTGGTCATGATAAATATTATGATATTGCTTTAGAAGTTGAAAAAGTTGTTACTGATAAATTGGGCAGTAAGGGTATTTATGCTAATGTTGATTTTTATTCAGGATTAGTTTATAAAAAGTTAGGTATTAAATCTGATTTATTTACTCCTATGTTTGCGATCGCCAGAGTAGCTGGTTGGTTGGCTCATTGGAAAGAACAATTAGAGGCTAATCGTATTTTTCGTCCTACTCAAATTTATACGGGCGATTCAGAAAAAGTTTACATTCCTATCGAAAAACGTTAATAATTATTAATAATTATTGACAATAATTAATATTTTTATTATTAAATAAACCTTAATTTTATGACTGAAGAAACCACCAAAACTACTCCCGTTGCTAAAAAAGAAAAGCCTCTAGCTATTGAAGAAAAGCCTTTTACTGAGTTTATGCAAAATGATTTTAATCCAGCTTTAAAAGCGGCTTTGGCTAAAAAAAATATCTCTGATTTAGTTTTAAATCTGGAAAAAACTACTATCCCTATCAAAGGATTTTCTGATCAAGAATGTTGGCAGTTAATTGGGGATTGGCAAAATGGCGATCGCCAATTCAATATTTATTTTTTAGAAGGCGATATAAAAGGGCAAAAAGTCTTTTCTTATGCTGTTAATGGCAGTAAACCTAGCACTCTTGAATCGTTTATGATTGATGAACGTAAAGTTACTTTAGATTTAATGCTTTTATACACTTTACAACGTTTAAATGGTCAAAAATGGCTAGGGAATAATTAACGGTTTATAAGTGTCTTTTGCCCTTAAATTAACGCACTGGATGCCC
>CAZWLZ010000328.1:0-4233 GCA_964634505.1 uncultured bacterium
AAACTTCTCTAAACTACTATTCTTTCTCCTTTTTTTGAGAATGAAACAGCCCTGCTTTTGAAGGGGGGTTAGGGGAGATAAACGTCCTAATAAGAACAATTAGCACTATAAGACCAGTTTTGCATCTGTATTGCAATAACTTTAACTGTTATAATTTTTATTAATAACTTTGTCTGTACGGTTTCGTACGGATAGCCCTTTTTTAAAGGGAAAATCAAGGTTTGTGGATATATCCCGCCTAGACAAAGTCTTTTTTATTAGTTTCAAGGTGTAAGAAAGAGAAATCATCAATCTATTCCACATTAATTATTATTGCTATAATTTCTATTTTTGCCATAAATTCTAGCTAAATCTTGACGGACATTCAAAAAAATATCTCTGCGTAAATAGGGGTAATCCCCTAACCATAGTTGATGACGAGGAATATAAACATCAGTAATTTTATCAATGGTAATAAAATCAGGATCGTTAGATAAAACTAAGGCTTCTACTTTTTGCCCCGGATTAATTACTTTATAAATACGTTTTAGGGGAGCTTGAATAATAGTTTGAAAACCTGTATCATCTTCTATATCTAAATTAAGTTTTTTTTGTCGATTTTCAATAGTAATTAAATCCCCCAATTTATTTAGCATTTCTTGTTGATTAATTAATTCTTCTGTGATGTAAACATCAAAAATATTGCCCCGCCAAAAAGCAATATAAGGATAGCGACGATAATCAGCATTTTTAATACTAGCCCAATAAATTGGACACCATAACCAGTATAATCCCGCTACAAATCTTAAAACTAAAGATAATCCTTGAGCATTAATCAGAATCCCGAAAAGCCAAATAATTAAAACTGCTACTAAGGAGATAAAAAGATTTTTGAGAATATTTTGTACATTACCCCAATAATAACGATATTGACTTGCGGTGGCGATCGTGGGAATTATTTGCTCGGCAATTTCTCTTTTTAAAGGTATTAACATTGAAATTTTTAATCAAATAAAGGCTTTGTTATAGGAAAAAATATTATCTTGATCAAGTATTTTTAAATTTACCTAAAACAATTATACGCAAAATACTTGTAATCACTACAAGTAAAATACTCGTGACAATTACAAGTAAAATGTTCGTGATATTTTTGAAGTTACAAAAAATTAATCTTCTGCAAAAATATAACGATTTAATTCACTAGGATCGGGTTCTGGGCTTTGTTCTGCAAATTCTACCGCTTCTCTAATAACCGCTTCTATTTCCTTATGAATATCATCTAATTCTATTTGACTAAGAATATTTTTTTCGGTTAAATATTTTCCAAATCTGGTAATAGGGTCTTTCTGAGCCCAAAATTCTTTTTCATTAGGAGGACGTAGTTCATCAGGATCGGCTAAAGAATGACCTCGAAAACGATAAGTTAAAGCCTCTATTAAAGTTGGACCTTCTCCTGCTCTTGCTCTGGCGATCGCCTCTTGGGCTACCGCACGAACAGCTAATAAATCCATACCATCAACCTCATAACCCGGTATGCCAAACACACTAGCTTTTTTATAAATTTCTGGTTGGGAAGTAGCACGATCATGAGCCATACCGATGGCCCATTTATTATTTTCTACCACATAAATAATCGGCAATTTCCAAAGGGCAGCCATATTAAGACACTCAAAAAACTGACCATTATTACTAGCACCATCGCCAAAAAAACAAGCTGTAACTTGATCGGCAAAAGAATCATCTCCCAAAGCCTCTCGTCTATATTTAGACTGAAAAGCTGCCCCCGTAGCAACAGGAATTCCTTCAGCCACAAAAGCAAAACCGCCAAGAAGCCCATGAGGCTCTGAAAATAGGTGCATTGAACCGCCTCTACCCTTACTACAACCAGTTGCTTTGCCAAATAACTCAGCCATAACTTGTCGAGCTGGAACGCCACTACTTAAAGCATGAACATGATCTCGATAGGTGCTACAAAAAAAATCGCCTTGAGGACGCATTGATTTGATAATGCCACTAGATACCGCCTCTTGCCCGTTGTAAAGATGAACAAAACCAAACATCTTACCTCTATAATACATCTCAGCACATTTATCCTCAAATAAACGTCCTAAAACCATATCCTGATAATAAATGATGGCTTCTTCTTTGGTTATTTGGACATTACTAGAATCAAATACTGGCAGGTTTCGTTCTTCAAACATAGATTTTTATTAATTAAATAAGAAATGATAAATACAACATAAAATCATTAATTCAATTTATCATAAACAAAGTACAAAAAGAAATAGAATAGCTTGTAGGTTGGGTTAAGGTCACCAACCCCAACCTTAATAACCTGTTAATTAGGAGTTAATCGAACAATATTTGCCCCTAATCCTCGTAATTTTTCTTCTAAATTTTCATAACCTCGATCTAAATGATGTAAACCTTGAACAATGGTTTTACCATCTGCGGCCAAACCAGCTAAAACTAAAGCAGCAGAAGCTCTTAAATCTGTAGCCATAACAGGAGCTCCTGATAACATAGGCACACCACAAACGATCGCCGTATTACCCTTCATTTTTATATCAGCACCCATACGATTTAACTCAGCCACATGGCCTAAACGATTTTCAAAAACCGTTTCCGTGATCACACTATTTCCTTGACTAATACTCAAAAGTGCCATAAATTGGGCTTGCATATCCGTAGGAAAACCGGGATAAGGTAGGGTTTCAATATCTGTACCTCTTAATTGTCCTGGAATCAAACGCAAAGAAGTAGAAGATTCAGCCAAAACTTTACAACCAACAACTTGTAATTTAGCAATAACAGGATCTAAATCTTGAGGAATAACGGCATTTAAAAGAATTTCAGAATGAGTAATTGCACCAGCGACTAAAAAAGTACCTGCTTCAATGCGATCAGCAATGATAGGATGTTTCACCGAATGAAGTTTTTCAACCCCTGAAACGATAATAGTTTTAGTACCAGCACCACTAATTTTAGCTCCCATGCCAATACAAAAATTAGCTAAATCAACAACTTCAGGCTCTTGAGCCGCATTATCAATAATAGTTTCACCTTCGGCTAAAGTCGCCGCCATCATAATAGTTTCTGTAGCACCAACACTAGGATAATCAAGAAAAAATTTAGTTCCCTGTAATCTTGTATTTCTACCAATTAAAGAAGCCTTAACGATACCGTGTTCAATAGTTACATTAGCTCCCATAGCTTGTAAACCACGCACATGAAGATCAACAGGGCGAGAACCGATGGCACACCCCCCTGGTAAAGGAATATGAGCTACTCCTAATCGAGCTAAAAGAGGCCCAATTACAAAGAAACTAGCTCTTAATTGAGATACTTTATCATAAGGGGCTTGATGGGTAGAAATATGTCTTGCATCAATGGTTAAAGTGTCGTTTTTTCTAACAATTTTTAAGCCTAAAGCCTCTAATACTTCTCCCATGCGGCAAATATCAACTAAAGCTGGTACATTAGTTAAATAACAATCACCATCACATAAAAGAGTACCAGCCATAATAGCTAAAGCGGAGTTTTTTGCCCCGCTAATTGTTACTTCTCCTGAGAGTTGTTTTTTACCTGTTATTTCTAATACTGAATCTTTATTGAGAATAGTATAGTTAGAATCAGTTGTTCTCATAAAAGTATTTATAATTTTGTCCTCCACCATTAATTTTAATTTTTTATTTATTAACCTAATTTCCTAAAAGCAAATTTATCATTGTTTCATAATTAGAAATTATAGTTAGTAATTAGGTCGTTTTGATTCTACATTAAATATTACAAATATTCACATTATTTTCAAATTTTTGTTATTAACTTAAAACAATTAATAACTCTATTTTTTAACAAAAATCATAATTTCTCTTTTCTTTTTTTAGTATTAATAATTATTTTGAAGGAGCTTTAACTACTTTAACTAATTGATGATAGGCAGATAGAAGGTGTTAGGTGTTAGGTTTGTTAATAAGATTTTAGGAATTAGGTTTTCTGAAGGTTTTGTAGCAGTTTTATGCAACAAATCTACCCAAGAAGAATTAAGCTATTCCCCAACACCCCAACACCCTATTACCCATTACTTACAATTAATTGACATTGGGCATGATTACGAAGTAAATGATCACACAAAACTAAAGCTACCATTGATTCTACCATCGGTACGGCTCTCGGTAGTACACAAGGATCATGTCGGCCTTTAGCTGCTAAAGTTGTTTCTTCTCCTGTTTTAGTCACGGTATTTTGTGATTT
>CAZWLZ010000329.1:0-4228 GCA_964634505.1 uncultured bacterium
GTGAGAGTAAATATAAATAAATTACCACTTGCACAATAGCAAATAAAGCCTGATATTGAGAACGTTCATGAGCTGCCATACATCGCTTTAACCATTGATAAGTTCTAGCCGTGGCATTACTAACAACTTCTCTAGTGGTATTAGCTGGAGGACATTCATCAAAAGCCATAATCACATCAGCCCCCAATTTATTTTGAATCTGAATAGATAACTCTGGTGTCATATTAATGATTCGTCCATCCCTTGGCGATCGAAAAATTACTCCTTCATCAGAGATTTTGCGTAACTTAGCTAGACTAAACACTTGAAAACCGCCAGAATCAGTCAAAATAGGCTGATTCCACCCCATAAAACCATGCAAACCACCGGCACCGTGAATAATATCTTCCCCTGGCTGTATATGAAGATGATAGGTATTAGCTAAAATCATTTGTGAACCTACATCTTTTAATTGAGCAGGATTTATACCTTTTACAGTCGCCACAGTGCCTACGGGCATAAATTTAGGAGTTTCTACCACACCATGAGGAGTATGCCATTGGCCTACTCTAGCCTTAGTTTGACTACAAGATTTGATTAACTTAAAAAAAAATGACACTATTTATTATTAATATATTTTGGCGGCTAAAAAATTTTAAAAATCTTCATCAAATTGAACATCCCATTTCGCAGATAAAACTTCAGATAACATCGACTCTAAAGCATTTGCTTCTATTTCTTGTTCATTTTCTTCTGGAAAAGGATTACTGAGGGGAATTAAAGTTAATTGTCGATTATCTTGAATCAAAGTAAAATTACTCTGTTGATTATAAGATTCTTCTATTTGTAAATAATCAAAACTTTGTAAATTAATATAAAGACTATTATTAACTACTAATGTGGCTTGAGATGGATGATTAAATACTTCTAATATCCAACCTTCTCCTTGATGTTGAATTTTACCACCTAGAGTGTGAATATATCGGACATGAGTTAAATCATTAATTAATCTTTTAATGTCGTCTTTATTAACAAGTATGCCTGAATCTACAATACACGGTGCAGGTAATGGACAATAATAATGTTGATCTTGATTCATAATAAATAACCCTTTTTTTTTTCGTAATATGATAAAGTTACTCTTTTTTTGTCAGAAATTGATATTTCCGTAGAATTTACTGATTTAATTGAGTCTAAGAAATTCTAATCTAAATTATCTTAAAAATTAGAATTTAAAATCTTTATGAGTTGAGTGTCTTTTTCAGTTTAAACTCATTACAACTCAAACAGCAAAAATTTTTTTTTAATGTAACTATTCTTTACTGTTTTCATTATATATATCTTCAGTTTAATGATACTAGAAATTTAATTTTCTGGTTTGGAAAAATTGTATCCTAAAGTACAATTCTAACCTAAAAGCTGACCTTATTTTAAAGAATTAAGATATTTTTATTAATAACTGATGTTAGGTTATTACCTATTAAGTTTTGATGATTTATACTGCTGTGTTTTTTTTTATTTTTTGATCTTTTTTTCCTTTTTTTCTGTTTAATTGCCAATGACGAAAACTAAATATTCCAACCCCTATTAGTAAGCCAAAACCAGGTTTAAATTCAAATGGCACTGGTTCTAATTCTTGACTTAATTTACTTATTAATGCAGTTGTAAACTGATTTGCTCCTGTACAAGTACCAGGCGGAACAATAGGTGATTGATCAAAACAATTTGCTTCTAAGGCGATCGCCGCCGTATCTGGACTATTACTTCCCGTAAGAGGACCTAAAAGCGTATCTGCATCAGGCTGATAATTTCGATCTTGATCATTAGGATCTGGTACACCAAAATTTTGAGGAATAGTTGCACCAGTGCTTAAATAAGTTCCAATAGTTTGACCAGTCTGAAAGTTAAAATCGGCGGCAATTATAGGATCATTTGCTATACCGATTGCATTTACTACATTACCTCGATTATCAGCCCCCACCAAAAAATTAGTTTTAGACTGATCAATAGCCGTTTGGCAGATATTTATCGTAATACAGTTACTTGTATTTGGATTACCAGGAGGAAATCGCAAACTACCAGATTGAGGATTATTACCATTAATATTAGTATTTTGAATACCATCAGTAGAAATATCGATAATTCGTTCATAACTAGATTGAATATAAGGATTAGTACTTGTACCTAAATTATTGGCAAAAGGATCGCCTGTGGTGTTATTTTTAAACCCAGAAGAAATATAAGGTGGATTTACACCATTATCAGTTAAATAACCCTCATTTGCTGATCTAATTGCACCTGCTGGATTTGTTGCGGTAGCAAGTCCTGCTAAAAAATTTGTTCTATAATTAATATTACTAAAGTAATCTATAATGCTTGAAAAAGCATAAGCTGGATTAGTGTTATCCATCACTCCAATTTTAGGATCATTTCTGCCGTTATATCGAAGGATAAACCATTCTGAACCGATGGCACTATTGCTACCAAACACAGAAGGATTAACAATAAAAGTTGATGGAATAGCACTTAAAGAGTCGAAATTGGCGATCGGACGAGATTGGTTACTAGCCCAAAAGCCTAGTGATACAGCAATTCCTTGGGAATTTGAAGCAATCAATTGTTGAAGGGCTGGAGTTCTAAAGGCTGTAACATAAGATTTTAATTGAGATGTATATTCATCATTTGAAATACTATCTGATACATCAACCTCTAATTTAATTTCTTTGTCAACCCAATCATAAAAACAAGTTTGGGTATTGGGATCACAATTTTGAGCTAAAACAGGTTTATGGTTTATGACGTTAACAAAGGTAGCAAAAGCAGAAAATAAAAGTATTTGACTAACAAAATTTTTCATGTTTTTTTGTTTTTATAATTAAATTTAGTGGACAATTTGAATCTAATAATCAAATAGTTGAAGACAATCTTAAGCCATGTATTTTTAGTCAATGCCTCCTGCCAATTGCCCTTCAAGAAAATTATAATTAATACCTTTTTGATTATCTAAAAGGGTTACTCCTAAAATATTTGCTGCTGGATTTGTTCCACCTAAATTACCTATTTGTTCCTTTTCGGTTATATATTGTAATGGTTGAATTTGTTCAATTTTGTAAGTATCTGCTGGTAAATTCTCAAAAAGATAACTACCATCAATACCTGTTGTTTTCGTACTGACTAATTTATTATTAGAATCATATAAGTTGATTTGAATACCTCGTAATAAAGGTTCAGCACCTATACCACGGATACCAGGGTTACGAATACCATCTTTATTAAGATCAGCAAAAACAATCCCTCGAACACTAGCTGTACCGTTTTGGGGATTGGGATTATTAACTCCTGTCAATTCCCCAAAATTATAATTTAAGGCATTAAGACCTTGATTAAGTAGGGTATCGGTAACTTGAAGGTTACGAAATTCATCATAAGTGGGTGAACTATTAGTAATATTATTTACAGCCACACCCCCTAATAATGAACCTGTTCGATCTTTGCCATCAATATAACCAGTGGGTAAATATTCTCGAATAGTGTAAGTACCAGGTTCAGTAATGATAAAACGATATAATCCATCTGCACCTGTGGTAGCTTGTCTTAGCGGTGATGCAATCCCATTTTTATATAATTCGATGCGGGCATTAGGGATAAAGTTTTCTCCACTTTCATAAAAACCATTATCATTACCATCAAGATAAACTCGGCCTGATACTGTTATTACTCCTTTTGTAGCTCGATCAAAATAATCATTAGGATTAGGATTTTGGCGATCGCCAGTTCTTTCTTCTGTTTCTCCACCACCAGTAGGAATACTGGTATAAGTTAAGTCAGCTGTATTAAGTAGGGTTGTTCCAGTATTTAAGTTATCGGGTATATCGGCATTAAAAGTAATGGTTACAGTTTCGTTAATATCAACTTGATTGATGAGAACATTTAAGTCTAAAGTAGTTGAATTATTGATGACGGTAAAAGGATTACTATTATCACTTGATGTGACAGTAACATTTTGTATATTATTAAGGTTCGTATTTACTAAGTTATCGGTAATATTGACATCAAAAGCGGGGGTATTTCCTGTATTGCTGAAGGTTAAATTGTAAGTAATAGTTTTATTTGAATTTAAACCAGTGGTAATATTAGCAGTTTTGGTTAAATTATCAATTTTAGGTTCAACTATTTTTACGGTTGGGGGATTTATTCCTAAAATGGAGATAATGTTATTATTAACATCAAGTGCTGTGGCTGTAACGCT
>CAZWLZ010000330.1:0-4186 GCA_964634505.1 uncultured bacterium
TTTCTTAGGATTCCCTGGATTTGAGGATTTAAGGATTCGGCTGTCCCATCCCTAAAATACCTTTACCAAAAATGATAACTTAACAGTTGCATGTTTTAAATATAAATATCTGACGATTGTTTAGGCCTCTACACCCGTTGTAGCTGTTGATGTGTGGGTAAAAGGAGGAGTTATGGTTGAACCTCAAGAATGGTCGGGAATGGCACATTTTCTTGAACACATGATTTTTAAAGGCACTAAAAATATTTTACCCGGAGAATTTGATTTTATCGTAGAAAGTATGGGGGGTTGTACTAATGCTGCCACAAGTCACGATTATGCTCATTTTTTCTTAAATACAGCCTCTATTTATTTACCGGAAGCTTTGCCTTATTTTGGAGAAATTTTATTACAAGCTACTATTCCTGATGAAGAATTTTTGTTAGAAAGAGAAGTCGTTTTAGAAGAAATTAACTCTAGTTATGATGACCCCGATTGGGTTGCTTTTCAAGCCTTATCAGAAACTTTGTATCAAAAGCATCCTTATCGAAGAGAGATTTTGGGTATTGAGTCAATTTTAATGGGGATTACCCCTAATCAAATGCGTTGTTTTCATAAAACTTATTATCAACCAGAAAATATGACGGTGGTGATTGTGGGAAATGTCAAGGAGAAGGATGCTTTAAATTTGATTCAAGAAAATTTTTCTAATTTTTCTATTCGTTCAGAATCGCCTACAGTCAATATTGAAGCAGAATCACCTCTGATTGGCATTAGAAGCACAGAATTAAATTTACCTCGTCTGGAACATTCTCGCCTGTGTATGGGCTGGATAGGGGCAAGTATTGATTATTTTGAAGAGGCGATCGCCTTAGATTTATTATCAGTAATTTTAGCTAGTGGCAGAACATCTCGTTTAGTCAATCAATTAAGAGAAGAAAAACAATTAGTATTAGATATAAGTAGTAATTTTTCTTTACAAAAAGATTCCAGTATTTTTACTATTAATGCGTGGTTAGATCAAAAATATTTAAACATAGTAGAAAAGCTGATCAAACAAGAAATTTATTCCTTACAAACAAAACAAATTACTGATAAAGAATTGATGATTGCAAAAAGATCATTATGCAATGATTACATTTTTTCCACGGAAACACCTAGTCAATTAGCAGGTTTATATGGTTATTATCAAACTATTTCATCATTAGAAAAAGCTTTAAAATATCCAGAAATTGTTAATAGTTTATCAGCCCATCAACTTAAAAAATATGCTAATCAATATCTCTCTTGTGAACATTATGCAATTTCTATTTTAAAACCTCTTAATAATTAACTGATATTACAGAAAATAACTAATTATTCAATCTCGGTTTTTGGAAATTTACAACTAATTTAATTTTATCTCTTCTAAAATCTTCTTAAAACCTCATACCTATAAATTAATAACCTTCTTTAGTTTGATCAGATGCTACTAAATAAAGATTTTTAATTGATTCTTCTTTAATCTTAATTCCATTTTGATAAATTTCTAAACCCTTATAACTGATAACGTATTTAAAATTATTTTTGGTAATTGTTTCATAATTAAAATTAGCAATTAATTGGGCGTTTAAACGAACTTCTGAATTAAAATTAGAATCAGATTTATTCTGTTGAACATAAATTAAATCAATGGCATTAGTATTGTTATCGTCAACTTCAATACAAATATAAACATAGTTATTATCAGTTTCAAAAACTTGAACAGGTTGATAATTTTGGCAAATTTCCATTGCTTTATTTTTAATATCTCCTGACATTTGACTAATTTCTAAATTTAAGGAAGGATTAATTGTGCGTAATACAGGTTGAATTTTAGTAATAATACTTGACTCTACAATTTGAAAGAAAAAAGGGCTAATATTGTATATTTTACTCTCAGAATCAGATAAATCTCCTTCTATCGCAGCATAAGTGGGAAAACTTCCAGAAGCAGAAATTTTTTGTATCGAATTAAAATCATTTTTAGGTGTTTTTAATAAAAATAATTGATCAGATTCTTGACATATATATATCCAATCAGTTGCTAATTCATAATAAGCTAAAGTCAAATTATTTTGACATAAATTAGGCTTAGTTTGTGCTTGAATTTTGCTACTTTTGAGAAAAAATAAACTAAAAAAGATTAAAAATAAACATAATCGGTTTAGATAAAAGATCATATTTTAATAAAGAAAAAATAGAATTTTTTTTCATAAATAGAAATCACCTTATCATTTTTGTTTCAATTAGTACACCTTTTTAAAAATTTTTTGATAGATAGTCACAAATTTAGATATATAGTATTATGGCAATAACAAAGTTTAGTTAAAATAAAACATTGCAATTCTTTTCTTTAAGTACTGCCTACCATATACTTGGCGATCGCCAGTAAATATTAATAAAAAATTAAAATTATGAGGAAAATGTGTAATTTTGTAAATTTTTTGCTATTAATATTAAAAGCGAATTAATAAAAGAGTTGCAATTTTCAGAAAAAAATTCAATTACTGTGTTAATTGGTGATATATTAAGAAAAGTTAATAAACTACTAACAGTAAATCTGTATAGTATAAAAACGTCTCAGAGTATTAAAATAAAAGAGACAAAAAAAATATAGCGTCCAAATTACAAAAATATAGCTTATGACCATTGCAGTAGGACGCGCCCCAGCAGAAAGAGGATGTTTTGACGTTCTCGATGACTGGCTAAAGCGCGATCGTTTCGTTTTTGTAGGTTGGTCTGGTATTTTACTATTCCCTTGTGCCTATCTTGCACTAGGGGGATGGTTGACTGGTACAACTTTCGTAACTTCTTGGTACACTCACGGTTTAGCAAGTTCCTATTTAGAAGGAGCAAACTTCTTAACAGTGGCTGTTTCTAGTCCAGCAGATGCTTTTGGCCATTCTCTGTTATTCTTATGGGGGCCTGAAGCTCAAGGTGATTTTACTCGTTGGTTTCAAATCGGCGGTTTATGGCCTTTCGTAGCTTTGCATGGAGCTTTTGCTTTAATTGGCTTCATGTTACGTCAGTTTGAAATTGCTCGTTTAGTGGGTATCCGTCCTTACAATGCCATCGCCTTTAGTGGACCGATTTCAGTATTTGTAAGCGTATTTTTAATGTACCCTCTAGGTCAATCTAGCTGGTTTTTTGCTCCTTCATTTGGTGTAGCTGGAATTTTCCGTTTCATCTTATTTTTGCAAGGATTCCATAATTGGACCTTAAATCCCTTCCACATGATGGGAGTAGCAGGAATCTTAGGGGGAGCGTTATTGTGTGCCATTCATGGTGCTACAGTAGAAAATACCTTATTCCAAGATGGAGATCAAGCAAATACTTTCCGAGCTTTTGAACCTACTCAAGCAGAGGAAACCTATTCTATGGTGACTGCCAACCGTTTTTGGTCACAAATATTTGGGATTGCATTTTCCAACAAACGTTGGTTACATTTCTTCATGTTATTTGTACCGGTAACAGGTTTATGGATGAGTTCCTTAGGCATCGTAGGATTAGCCTTAAATTTACGGGCTTATGATTTTGTATCTCAAGAATTGAGAGCGGCAGAAGACCCCGAATTTGAAACATTCTACACCAAAAACATCCTATTAAATGAAGGGTTGCGCGCATGGATGGCGCCTCAAGATCAACCTCATGAACAATTTGTATTCCCTGAAGAAGTTTTACCTCGTGGTAATGCACTTTAATTTTTAAGGAATATCAAAAAATAAAATTTAGTCCTCCTTATTATAGGAGGATTTTTTTTGTTCACGTTAAGAAGGGGGAATATGAATAATAAACGAAGGAAGAATATTCAAACTCATTACCCATTACCTACTAACTAATCCCTACTTAGCCTCCCCCGACAATGGTTACAATTTCTAGGCGATCGCCATTATTTATTTTAGTTTGATTCCAATATTGACGATGAAGAATTTCGCCATTATACTCTACAGCAATCAAGCGAGGATTTAAAGCCATTTGATTTAATAAATCAATTAAAATAATTTGATCAGAACAATTAATTAAGTCACCATTAACTTTGATCTCGATTTTTTCAGAAATTTGATTGAAGTTCATTACATTTTTAAAATATTACACTTATAGAACCCATTTAGTATCTATGATTTTATATCCATTATAATAGACTTTATCGGAAATTAGTAATTTGATATAATAATTAGGGAAAAAA
>CAZWLZ010000331.1:0-4181 GCA_964634505.1 uncultured bacterium
GTCCGAATCGTCCTAATATTATTGGTTATATCCTCTCCAGTTTTACCATCACCTCTAGTTAACCCCCTAACTAAAATACCATTTTCATAAGTTAAAGCCAAAGCCGAACCATCAATTTTTAACTCACAAACATAATTAATATTATTAGTTAAATCTAAATTATCTTCCTTTAATTCTTCATATTTAATAATTAAATTTTTTGCTCTTTCATCCCATACTTTTAACTCCTCAAAATTAAAAGCATTTTCTAAACTATAAAGAGGAATATTATGAGCCACAGAATTAAAATTAGAAGACAACTTATCCCCTACTCTTTGAGTAAGACTATCAGAGGTAATTAACTCGGGAAATTGACTTTCTAAAGTTTGTAATTCCCGATAAAGTTGATCATAAATTCCATCCTCCATAATCGGATTATCAAGGACATAATAGGCATAACTAGCTTTTTGTAATTGGGATTTCAATAACTGTAATCGTGCTTGAATTTCCATTGACTTAAATTTAATTACTCATTATTTTCGGTCAGCAATTTTATTGTTTAGCAACATTATTGGTTCCACTCATAGCCCGTCTTTCACCATATTTAAGTAAATTTTCCAAAGTAATCAAACGATTTTCCCAAGACTTAACTTGTAAAGGTTTTACTTGTTTATGTTTACTCGTCCATTGACTTAATTTTTGACGGAAAGAAGTTAACTTTGACTGAGCATTCTTAATATTAAGGGCAGACGGATTTTCTGATAATTTTTTCAAAGCCGCATTCAACTCATCAGATTCTTGACTCCATTCTTTTAAATAACGAGGATCAATTACAATTTGATGATGAATCAAAAGAAAACTCCATTCATTTTGTAAAGCCTGATAACGAGCAAAAATAGCCCCAAAAGGATCACGATGAGGAATGGGCTGAGTGACAGATGAAACATTACCTTGAGTTTGTTTTAAAATACTTTCTAAGGCGGGATTAAAATTTTCAGCAGCAAATAAAGCATAACCACCCGTGGGCATTTGACGCAATAATTGAACTTGATCAACCGCTTCCTTATAAGGAATATTTAACAAACGAATACCGGGTACGATTAAACTAGAAGATTGTTCAGAATAATCATAGGCTTGTTGATTACGATTTTCTAAAGTTTCAACGTGCAAAGCATAAGTCATTAAAACCATTACATCAACCCATTCTTGATTAATCCACTCTTCCCAATTTTGTTGGATTTTAACAAGACGTTCTCTGTGTTGCATCGGAAATACGGCCGCACTGATAATTAAGTCTGGACGTTTTTGCTTTAATCGTGTGGATACTTCAGCCACAAAACTATCTACTTGTTGAATCCTAAAATTAGTCCATTGTGACCAAAGAGGTGAAGAAGAAGATAATTTAATTGGATCAGTTCCAGTCTTTTGTTCAAATAAACGTCTACTAAGATCTGTATAACCAAAAATCTGTTTAGTATGACCATCTTGGAAAGGATAACGAATATAATCTAATTGAATGCCATCCACATCGTAATTAGTAGTAATTTCTTCAAATAAATTTAAAAGATAATTTCTAACTTCTGGGTTTGCTGGATCATAAAATGCTTTTTTAAAGCCTAATGTTTTATTAAAAACTTCTCCATTTTGATCTTTTAGCACCCAATCAGGATTACGAGAAATCAGGGGACCTAAATATTCAGGAGATTGATTAAGAATTTGATTATGTCCTTGATTAGCAGCCGCAAATACCCATACCCAAGCGTGTAACTCCATCTTTCTTTCATGGGCTAATTCGATCGCCGCTTTTAAAGGGTCCCATCCTTTGGTTAAAGGATTTTGTTCTGGTGCAACTTTACTAGGATAAATAGGATAACTTGAGTTTACGGTTTCAAAGAAAACGGTATTAATACCAGCTTCTGCCATACGATCAAAAATTAAAGCTAAATCTTCTTTAGAACGGGCTTTAACAATTGTTCCCCTATCTAACCAAACGGAACGAATTTCAGGTTGAGCAAAATTTCGATCAACGGGATAATTATCCCAAAGTTCCCTCCTAGCTTCTAGCCAAGATTGTCTAGCTAAAGCATAATCAGTAATTGCTAATTGGGGGAAATTGGCTAAGGTTTCTTTAGCTTTTAAAATTGCTTGATAAGCATTATTATTTCCATATTTAACATCCTCAAAATTTACTGGATTAGTTGAGGAATTTTTATCACTGGTTTTAACCATATATTCAAAAGCTTTACTCATGGGTAATCCATATTTAACTTGCTTAGCTTCTGCTGAAATTAAAGTGCTTTCTACTCTATGAATTAAATCCCCTAATTGCTCACTCATCAAAGCTATTTCTTGGTTAGAAATTCGCTGAGAATTACTATTCTTTTTCGCAATTATTGGTGGCTTAGTTTCTGTTGATAAATCTACTTGATTAAATTCAATAGGTTTATCAGGAACGGAATCAGGCCTAATTACAACAGTATTTAAAGTTGGGGAAGATACATTAACTAAAGATGTTGATTGACAAGATTTTTCTTGTTTACTAAAATTCTTATTCTTGTTGCTAGAAGTAACCCCATATTTTTTTAGCGTAGTATTTAACCAGGCTGTATCGGTTTTTACTGGTGAAACATTATCTACTCCCCAACGCCAACCAAAATATGTAGAATTATCCCCTGTTACTACTGCTGGAGGTTTACCTTCACTCATCCAAACTGCGGTAGTTTTACTTTTATCATTTGTAGGTATGATAACAGCACCATTAATATTACTAGATAATTGATTATTCGATTTTAAATTAGCTTCTTGTACCATTATGGTAGAAGCTTGAGATACGGGAAAACCCCAATAGGCACCGAATAAATTTTTTAATTTTTCTTTAACTTCTGGAGAAGAAGATGTACCTGTAGGACCTGATACAATTATTTTCCCACCTTTATTGACCCAATTATTTAAGGCGATCGCCTGCTCATTACTAATATTAGCAACACTAGGAATTAATAAGACTTTAACCTTATTTATATCCTTTTCTTCTTGCCAGTCACGACTATCTAAAACACAATAATTTACACCCATTTGATCTAAACGGTCAACTATTTGTGTCCATTGTTGGGCGTTTTCCTTGCTTCTAATCACCCCTACTTCGGTTGCACTAACAGAAGCAATGACTGAGGGAGTAAAACTTAGCCCTAACCATAAAAATAGCCAATTTTTCGCCTTTTTCGGTATAACTAATTTAAAATCAAACATTTTTATAAAATTCTAACTTTCATATACTTTAAGAAATATTAACTTATTATAAGTGGTGTTGGTTAATAACACACTTTTATAAAAATAAACTCTATTTAATAATTTTTTTTGATAAATCTCATTAAATTAATAAATTATATTTTAAAATTCCTCCTTTTTTAGGAGGATAAAATTTTTTTTATTTTTGATTAATTTTATTAGTTTGAACTTGATGTAAAAGTAAATCAATTTCTGCTTGTAATTTTAAATACTTCAATTGTTGATCCGTTTGATAGGATTTTTTTAACTGATTGATAAAATTAGTTGAATCAATAACAGCACAACAAGATTTTAAAGTTTTCGATTCTAAATTGGTAGTCATAAATTAAGTTTGATTTAAAAAAAATTTAATTGAATTGTAAAAATAAATTACAGTCATAAGATTGTAACCTAAAAATACTTTTTTAACATAAATTAACATTAATTTTTAGTTCTGAAAGAATTAAGAAACAATTTCTAATTCAAATTGACGTAAAGCAATACTAGAACCTTCATTCCAAGCCAATTCTACATAACGAGGTAAAATATCTTTGATATTAATATTAGGAAATAAACCACTTATGTCACTTTCTCGATAATTTGCACCTTCTAAAAGATAAATATTTAAACATTCTTGACGATAAATCCATAATTCAGGAATTTTTAGAATTTCATAAGCCACTATGTCAGTAATAGAGGTAAAATCAACTTCGATCGCCAAATCAGGCGGCGGATCGATCGTTAAATCAATTTTATTTTTACCTAAAATAGCCTTTCTATTCTCAATATAAAAACAAGTATCAGGTTCTAAACCCGCTACATTAGGAATTTTAAGCGTAATCGGATCGAAACATTCCCAATCTTTTCCTTGTTTTTGTAACATACTTTTTACTAAATCTCTTAAAGTATCAATACGTTTACCGTGACTAGCTAAAGGT
>CAZWLZ010000332.1:0-4179 GCA_964634505.1 uncultured bacterium
TCATCTCATTCATCATCTTTGGCCTTCTATTCCTTGGTATAAGTATCAAAGTGCTTATTATGAGACAAAAACTCTTTTGGATGCGAAAGGATGTGAGCAATCTTTAGGATTATTACAGGGTAAAAATTTTTGGAATTTTATTTATGATATTTTTCTCGGTATTCGTTTTCATCCTAAACATTAATTTTAATTATTGAGTTAAAATAGCCATCTTATTTGTGATCAAGATGGCTAAATTGTCAACAATATAATCCACTTTACGCTAAAAATTAAAATCATCAAAGTTCTTATTTTAGTAATGTTAAAATTTTTTGATAGGAAACTTGATCTAATCCGTCTGTTTGATAAGTTCCAATTTTAGAAATTTGTAAGGCTAATGCTTTAATTCTTTGCTCAGTATTTGGATGGGTGCTAAAAATAGATAAGTTATTTTGATTGGTGGCTTGTAGTTTTTTCATAAAGTCAACCATTGCTTTAGGTGCATATCCTGCGGCTGTTAACATTTTTAATCCTAATTGATCGGCTTCATATTCATCTTGCCTACTATTTGGTAATTCTAAGGCTAATGTTACTCCTAGTTGTACCGCTTGTTTTTCGTTTAAACCTGTTGAACTTAAAATTCCTTGCGTAATGGCTTGTTTTTTCATTTGTTTGATGGCATGACGTGCTTTAATGTGTCCCATTTCATGGGCGATTACACTGGCTAATTCGGCTTCATTGCTGGCTAATTTCATTAAACCAGTATTTATATAAACAAATCCCCCCATGGTGGCAAAGGCATTTATTTCTTCATTATCTACCAGATAAAAACTATAAGGTATTTGTTGTAGATCGCCAAATTGAGCTAATCTTAAACCAATAGAAGTTAAATAACTATTAAGACGGCGATTTTTAATTAGGATAACATCACCATTATTAATTAATTGTTGTTGAATTTGTTGCCCCAGTTGAATTTCCTTCTGAGGCGAAATAGTACTTAATTCGATAACCTGTAAGCCTTTTAATAAAAGTTCTTCCCAAGAAAAAGCAAAACTTGCTGTGACGTTAACAAGCAAAATAGATAATGCCATAATCAAAGCAAAAATTTGATAACGTCTTAAATAAGTTTTTCGGAATTTTTTTAGTTTTTGTAATAACAAAATTTTTTCTGTGTTCATTAAAAGAATAAATATAATTTTTTTATAGCTTAAATATTTAGACTAAAATTAGAAGCAAAAGTTCCCTTCATTAAATATCCTAAAATCTAATTACCAACACTTACCACCTAATCCCTAACTCCTAACTGAAATAAAGATTATAAAATTGTCTTTGTCAAAAAACAGGTAAATTAAGTTACAATTCAATGATGTTATCTTGAAAAAGAAAAATACGTAACAATAATGACCGAAGATAATCTTATTTTGCGTCAGGAAGTGACTGGCGCTCGTCGTTTTAGTAATTACTTTTGGGCTGTAATTGTAACCTTAGGTGGAGTTGGTTTTCTTTTAGCTGGTTTATCTAGTTATTTACGAACAAATTTACTTATGGTTAGTGATACTAGCCAATTGCAATTTTTCCCTCAAGGTATTGCCCTGACTTTTTATGGCGTTGCTGGTACTTTATTAGCTTCTTATCTATGGTTTACCATTTTTTTAAACGTTGGCGGTGGTTATAACGAATTTAACCGCAAAACAGGCAAATTTACCATTTTTAGATGGGGTTTTTTGGGCAAAGATCGCCGTATTGAATTAGTCTCTAAATTAGATGAAATTCAATCGATTAAAGCGGAAATTAAGGATGGACTTAATCCGAAAAGAACTCTTTATTTAAAGGTTACTCAAAAGCGGGATATTCCTTTAACTCGTGTGGGTGAGCCTATTTCACTTTCTGAGTTAGAAAATAAAGGCGCCGAATTAGCCCGTTTTTTAACTGTTCCTTTAGAAGGATTATAAGTTAATATTCTGACCATAAAAATTGCTTATAAACATTAATAAAAATTTTATGAAATATTGGTTAAAATCTCTTATCATTTTTACCTTAATTAGCAGTGTTTTTTTAGTCGGTTGTCAGTCAACTCCTAAATCTGATTCTGCTCAAGGTAATACGGAGATTAACTCAACTCAATCTTCAAATTCTTCTGCTACAACTGAGACTAATTCTACTCCAGTAAACAATATAACTGATAATAATTCTAAAAATATGACTTCCCCTAAATTAGAAGGTTTAGCCACTGTGGTAATGACTGTTAACGGTTCACCTATTACGATTGAAATTGATGGCAATAATGCCCCTATTACCGCAGGTAATTTCGTTGATTTGGTTAGTAAGGGGGTTTATGATGGTTTGGTTTTTCATCGTGTGGTTACAAAACCTGAACCTTTTGTCGCCCAAGGCGGAGATCCTCAAGGAAAAGACCCTGGTTTTCCTGCTGCCAATTTAGGTACAGGTGGTTTTATCGATCCAAATACTAAATCACAGCGTTATATTCCCTTAGAAATTCGCCCAGAATATACGGATAAAGCAACACCTCCTGAGATTATTTACGGGCAAGTTACTGATAAAAAACCTCAGTTAAAACATACTCGTGGGGCGATCGCCATGGCACGTTCTCAAATGCCTGATTCTGCCTCTTCTCAATTTTATTTTGCTTTGGCTGATTTACCTTTTCTTGATGGTAGTTATGCTGTTTTTGGTCGTGTTACCAGTGGTATGGATATTGTTGACAAGATTAAACAAGGCGATCGTATTGATTCTGCTAAGGTAACGGCTGGTTTAGAGAATCTTAAGCAATAATTAAGTTTACTTGACAAAATACACCCAACTCCTTTTTAAAGGTAGGGCTGTTTCATTCTCAAGTAAGACTAATGGGGAGTGAGAGAAATGGGGAATTAGGGGGAAAAATGAAGTAATAGAGGAAAAAATCAACAAATTTAGTTTTTTTTCAACATTAGGAAATTTTTGAGCTATTTCAAAAATTGTCATACCAGTCTCAAAAACAATTTGATAAACTTCTAATTCTTGGCAATTTTCCTAATTATTGATTCATTTTTAATGTTTTTAGTTCATATATATTCTTGTTATCATTGCCCATTTCCACCTATCACCCTATCTCCCTATAATTATAGCTTTTTCTTTAGAATGAAACAGCCCTGCCCTTGAAACGGGGTTAGGAGGATCAACCTTCCTCTTGTTCCCCTTTTTTAAGGGGGTTAGGGGGATCAAAACCTTAAATATGTTTCGTAATATTACAAACTATGGACAACAAAAACTAAATTATTATAGGATTCTTTGATAAGTTTATTTTCATTTTAAGATTATCATCGCCATGAAAAAACCAAACCTGTTGATTATTGATTCTGCTGTTAACTATTCTGATTCTTTATTAACTGGTTTGAAGGAAAACACCAGAGTTTATACCCTTACTCCTCATCAAGACGGTATTAAACAAATTAGCAATATTTTACAATCTCAAACCTATATCGCTAACTTAGAAATTGTTGCCCACGGCGAAGCAGGTAAAATAAATTTAGGAAATTCTCAATTAACCTTGACAAATCTACAAAAATATGTTAAGGAATTAAGCAGTTGGTCTCATAAAATTAAAGGTTTATTATTTCATAGTTGTGAAGTGGCTTTAGGAGAAACAGGGAAAATTTTTGTCAATAATCTTAGTAAGATTTTAGTGGAGGGGGAATATTTAACGCTGAAAACCTAACCCTAAGCAATAGTAGCCTCAGTGGCAACTTGGCTCGTTATGGCGGGGGCATTTTCAACAATAGTAGTAGTGCAAGTATAAGCAATAGTACCCTCAGTGGCAACTCCGCTACTTTTATTGGCGGGGGCATTTTCAACAGTAGTAGTAGTGCAAGTATAAGCAATAGTACCCTCAGTGGCAACTCCGCTAGTTCTCGTGGCGGGGGCATTTCCAACTTTGATAGTAGTGCAAATATAAGCAATAGTACCCTCAGTGGCAACTCCGCTGGTGCTCGTGGCGGGGGCATTTATAACTATCGTAGTAGTGCAAATATAAGCAATAGTACCCTCAGTGGCAACTCCTCTGGTGATCGTGGCGGGGGCATTTTCAACGTTCGTAGTAGTGCAAATATAAGCAATAGTACCCTCAGTGGCAACTCCGCTACTTTTTTTGGCGGGGGCATTTACACCGCCTTTAGTAATGCAAGTATAAGCAATAGTACCCTC
>CAZWLZ010000333.1:0-4159 GCA_964634505.1 uncultured bacterium
TATACTAAGATAATTAGCGAGGAAGAAGGCAAACAATTAATTCAAGGTTTAGAACAAATTCGTCAAGAATATCGTAGCGGTAATTTTACTCCCGGAATTGATCAAGAAGATGTCCATTTTGCCGTAGAAAGAAGATTAACTGAAATTGTGGGAGATGTAGGTAAAAAACTTCATACAGCACGATCGAGAAATGATCAAGTCGGCACAGATATTCGTCTTTATTTACGAGATCAAATTGACCAAATTCGTACCCAACTTAAAGAATGGCAATCTGTTTTGTTAAATATAGCTGAAAATCATGTAGAAACTCTTATACCCGGCTATACTCACTTACAACGGGCGCAACCCATTAGTTTAGCCCATCATCTTCTGGCTTATTTTCAAATGGCACAAAGAGACTGGGAGAGATTAGGAGAAATTTACCAAAGAACTAATATTTGCCCTCTCGGAAGTGGTGCTTTAGCTGGAACAACTTTCCCCATCGATCGCCATTATACTGCTCAAGAATTGAATTTTAGCGATGTTTACGCTAATAGTTTGGATGGAGTAAGTGATCGAGATTTTGCTATTGAATTTATGAATGCCGCTAGTTTAATTATGGTACATTTAAGTCGTTTAAGTGAAGAAATTATTTTATGGTCTTCCCATGAATTTAGTTTTATTAGTTTAACAGATAGTTGTGCTACGGGTTCTAGCATTATGCCCCAAAAGAAAAATCCAGATGTCCCAGAATTAATACGAGGTAAAACGGGTAGAGTTTTTGGACACTTACAAGGTTTATTAACTTTAATGAAAGGTTTACCCTTAGCTTATAATAAGGATTTACAAGAAGATAAAGAGGCAATTTTTGATGGTGTTAAAACAGTAAAAAGTTGTTTACAAGCCATGACAATTTTACTACAAGAAGGTTTAGAGTTTCGCACCGATAGATTGACAGAAGCGGTTAATGAAGATTTCTCTAATGCTACCGATGTGGCTGATTATTTAGCTTCTAAAGGTGTACCTTTTCGTGAAGCCTATAATCTGGTGGGAAAAGTAGTAAAAACCAGTTTAGCTCAAGGAAAATTGCTTAAAGATTTAACTATTGAACAATGGCAACAATTACACCCCGCTTTTGAACAAGATATTTATTTAGCCATTACACCTAAGCAAGTTGTAGCAGCTCGTAATAGTTATGGAGGTACTGGTTTTGAACAAGTAAATTTGGCGATCGCCAAAGCAAAACAACAGTTAATTATTAAAAATTAACAACTGAATATTGATAATTAATTAAGAATCATAATGTCTATCAATAATCCATAAATGACTGATCAATTAAAATTATGTTTCGTACTTGGCGTTTTATTTCTACGGTAGTAAAAATTATTTTTCGACATCCCGTTTTAGGCACAACATTAATCCCTATTCTGCCCGATGGTAAAATTGTTTTAGTGCGTCGCCTTGATAACGGAAAATGGAGTTTGCCGGGGGGTATTCTTGATTGGGGAGAGGATATTCCTAATTCAGCAAAAAGAGAATTAAAAGAAGAAACAGGGCTTAATTTGGTTAAAATTAAACGTTTAGTTGGCGTTTACTCTTCACCCGACAGAGATCCTCGTTTACACTCTATTTCCGTGTTAATTGAGGCCGAAGTTGACGGCGAAATAAATGTAGTAGATAAGTTAGAAATATCCGCCGCCCAAGCCTTTCTACCAGATAAATTACCCTTAGGTAATCTTGCTCATGATCACGATCGCCAAATTCAAGATTATTTAAACGGTTTAACAGTTATTTCCTAAAAAACGTGAGTTGGGCTCAAACAAAAGAATCTACAACTTTTAATATTTGTGATAGACTACAGTCATTGAAATATCTAGGAGATAAATTGTTAGTACTGTATATATCTCTTATTATTAGTTTATTATTGGGATCATTATTTTTTCATGTTTTGCCAAAAATAGGAAAAAATGGGATTTTAATTTCGGAGTTTTTTTGTTGTGCGCCGGGTATAGACTTGGGTTTAACCTATTTTATGATTCTTCCTTTAGGTTTAGGAATTTTCTTTTTAGGTGGCAAAGGTTTAATCATCGCTTTTTTTGCTGAATTAACCAGTTTATTTATCTGGATTATTCTACATGAGTTGAGTCATTATCAAAATAAGGGCAAAGGGCAAATAGCTTCTACTCTTAGTGGCATTTTTGGGAAATGGCGTAATCATCTTGCTGTATGGATTACAGCTTTAGCCATTCCCGTATTTTGGGCGATACGTTTTGCTGAAATTATTGTATATCCACCTCTAACTTGGTTAATTAAATTACCTAAATATGAGGTTAAAGAATGGGTAAATATTTCCAGACATAAATTTGAAGGATTAGTAGGTTATGACTTGATTTGGTGCTTATATTGTGACTGGATGACTGGAGTTTGGTCATTAGGTAGTGAAATGTTAAGAAATGTTGAGTCTTTTTGGTGTCCAATTAAATTTGATTGTAATAAAAAATGTGAAAATTGTTCCCAAGATTTTCCTGATGTTGTAAATTCTTGGGTTTTAGCAGATGGCAATATGGAGGATGTCACTAATTTATTGCAAGATAAATATGACAATGTTAACGATTCTAGTTGGTTTGGTCATAGCTCTCGAAAATAATTTATTCTTTCGTGAAAAATTTTAGCTAGGATTTAACAAACAATTTACTTTAATGATAGAATTCTTAAACTTAAGTTTATTTAATGACTTTGAAGTAATTGCTTCCTAGTAACTTTTTTTACCTTAAAATGTCTAATTTTAATCAATCTCAAGGAATTTATACTTTAACAGAACTTCAGTTGGCGATCGCCAAAAATCCTGAGAAATGGAAACCATTAGTCTTTACTAATGGTTGTTTTGATTTACTTCATGTAGGCCATATTCGCTACCTAAAACGAGCAAAATCTTTAGGTAAAACTTTAGTAGTTGGTTTAAATAGTGATACCAGTGTGAGACAAATCAAACCAAACAAAGGAAAATTACCATCACGGCCAATTGTAGAAGAAAATCAAAGGGCAGAAGTAATGGCATCATTAAAAATGGTTGATGCTGTCATTATTTTTGATGACACCACAGCTATTAATCTGATTAAAATTTTGCAACCAGATATTTATGCTAAAGGAGGCGACTATACCATCGAAACTTTACCTGAAGCTCAAACAGTGATGTCTTATGGTGGTAAAATTGAACTGGTTGAAATCGAAATTTCTTCTTCTACCACTAATATTATTAATCGTATTCTGTCTGTATAAAAATAGTTACAATTACACCCGATTTTATTAAAAATGACCGACTTAATTACTCTTAAAGAAAAATTCCACACCGCAAACATCAACAATCAACTTTTGTTAATTGAACAATTTATTGAATATGGAGAAGAAGGTTATCAATTTTTAAGAGAATTTTTAGAAGCATCTCAAGACAAAAAACCAGACTTTTTGAGGGGAAAAGTATATCAATTACTCTACAAAACAGAAAATCAAATTAATCAAGACTTTTTAAAACGTTTGTTTAATCACGGAATTATTAACTTAAAATCTGAACAAAATATCGATTATCAAACACTACAACAACTTTTAATTGAACAAAAATATCAAGAAGCCGACACCTTAACCAGAGTAAAATTACAAGAATTAGTCGGCGAAAATGCCATTAAAAGAAAATGGATTTATTTCACTGAAATAGATAAATTACCATCTACCGATTTAGATATTATCGATCAACTTTGGAATACCTATTCAGAAGGAAAATTTGGTTTTAGAGTACAACGAAAAATTTGGCTTTCCTTAGGCAAAGATTTTAATAAATTATGGACTAAAATTAATTGGAAAAACGATAATAAATGGACAAAATACCCTCAAGAATTTATCTGGGATTTAACCGCACCCATCGGACATTTACCCTTATCTAACCAATTAAGAGGAGTCCGAGAAATAGACTCTCTTTTTAATCACCCTGTTTGGTTAGATTAATTTGCATAGCACAAAAACATCTTTTTGTCAAAGTGATATAAATATTTTTATTTTGGCGATCGCCATTTAAAGATGGGGGTTAGGGTATTAGGGAGAACATTATACGAATATTTCCCCCCTTAAAAAGGCAGGGCTGTTTCATTCTACAGAAAAAGCAATTATAGGGTGGTAGGGTGATAGG
>CAZWLZ010000334.1:0-4153 GCA_964634505.1 uncultured bacterium
TACCCCAACACCTCAACTGCCACTGGTGAAAGTCAAAATAAAGACTAAAAGGATTAAAAGCGGGTGGTGGGAATCGAACCCACATCAATAGCTTGGAAGGCTATAGTTTTACCACTAAACTACACCCGCATTGTTTCTTTGCATTATCTACTATAACTAAAAAATTTATTTATGACAAGTATTTTTGATAATATTTTTGTATTGCTCTAAAATTATCTTAATATTTTGGTAATTTTAGCCTTAATTAACTGATAATTTTTATATTTTATAAAGTATTAATTTTTTTATCTTTATATCTGAGAAAATGTACAATAACATCATCAAATTAATTTAATTATGTATTAATTATGCCATTATTAACTACAGGAAAATCATTTATTCGAGCGTTAGAAGCATCAGAATCTTTGGCTGTATATATGCCTTTAGAGGGGGGTTTTGAGGGACGCTATCAAAGACGTTTACGCTATGCAGGGTATTCTACTTTTAATCTAAGTGCTAGAGGATTGGGTGATCTTAATGCCTATTTAATGGACTTTCACGGTGTGCGGCCTGCTCATTTGGGTAAAAAAAATATTGGGCAAGAAGGTGCGGTAGGAATGGTTTATTATGTGCCTCCGGTGGCTGCTTATCAATTGGCAAATCTCCCTGCTAAATCTAAAGGTTTAATTTTATGGATTATTGAAGGACAAATTCTTTCTAATCAAGAAAAACAATATCTTTGTGACTTAGCCCAATCTCAACCTAGATTAAAAATTGTCTTAGAATTAGGTGGCGATCGCCAATTTAGTTGGAAATCCTTAAAAGATGTTTTAATTTAATTAGAAATATAGAGTATTACAGGCATTGTTGCCTGTGATATTAAAATAAAAAGAAATAAACTTTGATAAAATAAAATTAGCATTTTGTAAAAAGAGGAAAAGACAATGGATAAGGATAAATCCACATCTTTAGATGAATTGTTAGCTAATTTTCAACAGCAATATGAGCAAAAAAAAGAAGTGTTATCTACTTCTATAAATTCCCAATTTGATGATTCAATTGATAACTTTTGCCAAGAAATTGAGTCAAAGATTAAGGAGAAAAAAAATAATTTTTCTATTAATTTACCTCCACAAAAATCTTCAAATCAAAAAAATTATGACGATATTTTAGAAGATATTAAAGAAAAATTTAGTCAATCAAAAGAAGAAAAATGTAATCAAAAAATTGAAAATAGTTTAATAGATAATCTCACACAAAAATTTGAAGCAAAAAAACAAAAAGATATTGAAATTCAACAGCAAGAAAAATTAAAACTTATTCAACAAGACGAATCAAATAAACAACGAAAGGAAAAAGAATTAATTGCCAAAGCTGAAAAATGGTTAAAAACCTTAGATGTTAATTCTGATGAAGGTTTCTGGTTTGAACAATTTGCCTATGCCTATCCTACTAAAATGGAAGCCGCCATAGAATATTTAAAAGCACTTTCCTAAATTCAGTAATATCAGAAAAAGGTATATTAATCCAAAATTGATCATTATTATGATTAATTAAGTTGCATAAACACAGTAACTCTAAGTATAATTAAAGGTTGGACTTAAAATCACTATAAAAAATTAAGGAGAAAAAAATGTCTCGTAGATGTGAATTAACAGGAAAAAAAGCTAATAATGCCTTTGCAGTATCTCACTCTCATCGCCGTACTAAAAAATTACAACACGCTAATTTACAAGAAAAAAGAGTTTGGTGGAGTGAAGGAAATCGTTGGGTAAAATTGAAAATTTCAACTAAAGCTATTAAAACTATTGATAAAAAAGGATTACAGGCTATGGCAAACAAAGCTGGAATTAATCTTAATAAATATTAATAATTTACCTATTCTTAATCTGCCTTAGTAATTGGACTAGGGGAGATTAAGTTATCATAAGAAGAAATACACTACAATTAATCTTATTAATTTCTCCTTATTTTTAGCATCTAGTTATTTTTTTGCCGTTTTTGCATTTTTCTAATGCTTTACTCACGAGCCAAACAGCTAAAAAAGTTAATAATGCTAAATTTTCCTTAAATTCAAAAAGTACTTAATTAAGTTTAGCTTGTCCTGTTATTTGGTCATTTTTCTTCATTATTGATCAAATATTTGTTTTTTTCTCAAAAAAAGTAGCTAAGAGTTTTTATTTCTTTACTGTTTATCATGTATCATAAAACTACTCAGGTTAATTCAGTTTGATGGTAAGAGGATTTAATCATGACGCAAACTATAGAAGTTAGTTTGATTGATGTTCTTAATAAATTAGATAGCAAAATCGATAAAATAGACAGTAAAATCGATAATTTAGAGAATCGGTTAGAAGCTAAAATTGATAATTTAGAGAATCAGTTAGAAGCTAAAATCGATAATTTGGAGAATCGGTTAGAAGCTAAAATCGATAATTTAGAGAATCAGTTAGAAGCTAAAATTAATAATTTAGATAACAAAATCGATAAATTAGACAGTAAAATCGATAAGGTATCTGAAGATGTATCTGAACTTAAAATAGAAGTTGTACAAATTAATAAACGCTTAGATGGAGTTGATAAAAAATTTGATGAAGTTAATACTCGTTTAAATACCATGACATTAGGTTTTTTAAGCATTGTAGGAATATTAGTAGCAGGTTTATTAGGTATTATTGGTAAAATTGTTTTTTTTCCTAATGTTTAAAGATTTCACCTAAATTTCACTCAAATAATTGCTATTACACCATCATCTAAAAGATTACAAGAAATAAATTTTGTGGCTCAAAGTGAAACCCTGTTTTAGCGGATTAATTTTTCGTGATTAATTCCTAGTCATCTTCAGATTACTTAAGTTTTTTTCAGCCCAGCTTTTAATTCAGGGCTTTTTTTATGGCTATAGGTAACAACTTGGATTAATTAGTGGGTAATTATACCGTGATTACACATTTTAGCAATCCAAAAATCAATATTTGGATTAACAAGAGACTGTTTTACTTTTTGGGTGATTTCTTCTGCTTCAATTTTACTATGACATAAAGCAAAAACTGTTGATCCCGAGCCTGACATCATTACTCCTAAAGGGTTTTGATTTTTAAAACTGTTAATTAATTCATCAATTTCCTTAAATTCAGGTAAGACAATTTTTTCCAAATCGTTATAAAGTAATTTCCCAATTTTTTCTCCATCTTTTTTGACAATTGCTTGTACCAAATCTCCCGAGTGTATTTGATGAGTGCGGGAATTAATTTCTGATAAATTATTAATATAATTTGCTTGATATTTTTCTCGATATTTGCTATAAGCCCAAGCGGTAGAAATACTTATATTACTGTGTTTTGCGAGTATTACCCATAAATTATCTAAATCGGGTAAGGGTTCGATTTTTTCCCCTCTTCCCGTGGCGATCGCCGTTCCTCCAGCAATACAAAAAGGTACATCTGAGCCAATCAATGCACCTAATTCTCTTAATTCTGCTTGAGTTAAGCCCAATTCCCACATTAAATTAATTCCCACTAACACGGCAGCCGCATTACTCGAACCTCCAGCTAAACCAGCGGCGATGGGAATTTTTTTGTCAATGGTAATATCAATACCACCGAAATTGTTGGCATAAAGAGGAAATTTTTTAGCCATTAAATCAGCCGCTTTAAATGCTAAATTAGTTTGATCTAAAGGTACTTGATTGTTGTGGCAATAAATACGAGTTTTTTCTGTGCCATTTGATCTAATGGTAATAATATCAGCTAAATCAATACTTTGCATGATCATAACCAATTGATGATAGGCATCAGGGCGATCGCCATTAGCTAAATTACCCAGAATTTCTAAATGAAGATTAATTTTAGCAGGAGAAATTAAAGTATAAGAATACATGATAATTAAATTTTATAGTAAATAATTGATAATAATTTTGATCAAAACTCTTTTGATGATATAGTAAAATACAGTGAATTTTTATTTATTTTAAATTTTAGCAAATATAATTATGGACATTCTTACATTAGGTTGGGTTGGGGTATTATCTTTATTTACTTGGTCGATCGCCATGGTAGTATGGGGACGCAAAGGTTTTTAGAAAAAGTGTTATTTAGGTATTAAAATCGTGGAAACTGCATCAATTTTTAATATTCTTTTTATTACTGCCTTAATTTTACTTGTATTAGTAAGTGGG
>CAZWLZ010000335.1:0-4143 GCA_964634505.1 uncultured bacterium
ACTAATTTATTGATAAATCGGTTGCAAAAATGCGATCATCATGTATGATGGAAACTGTTAACTTTTATGAAGAAAAATTAATGGTTGCAGCACCTCCAAAACTAACTTACGATATTAAAGATATTAGTCTCGCGCCTGTTGGACATCAACGCATCGAATGGGCAGGTAGAGAAATGCCCGTTTTAAAGCAAATCAGAGAACGTTTTGCCCAAGAAAAACCCTTTGCAGGTATTCGTTTAGTTGCTTGTTGTCACGTTACCACCGAAACCGCTCACTTGGCGATCGCCTTAAAAGCTGGTGGTGCGGATGCCGTGTTAATTGCCAGTAATCCTCTTTCTACCCAAGATGACGTAGCCGCTTGTTTAGTCAAAGATTATGGTATCCCCGTTTTTGCTATTAAAGGCGAAGATAATGCTACCTATCACCGTCATGTACAAACCGCTTTAGATCATAAACCTAATATTATCATTGATGATGGTTCTGATGTAGTTGCAACTTTAATCAAAGAAAGACAACATCAAATAGCTGACTTAATAGGTACTACTGAAGAAACTACTACTGGTATTGTTCGCTTAGAAGCGATGTTTAAAGATGGTGTGTTAACCTTCCCTGCCGTTAACGTTAACGATGCCGAAACTAAGCACTTCTTTGACAACCGTTATGGTACGGGACAATCTACCCTTGATGGTATCATCAGAGCAACTAACGTACTTTTAGCAGGTAAAACCCTTGTAGTTGCAGGTTATGGTTGGTGTGGTAAAGGTGTTGCAATGCGTGGACGTGGTTTAGGTGCAAATATTATTGTAACTGAAATCAACCCCGTAAGAGCGATCGAAGCGGCAATGGATGGATTCCGTGTTATGCCTATGGATGAAGCCGCTAAATATGGTGACATTTTCGTAACTGTAACTGGTAACAAGCACGTTATCCGTAAAGAACATTTTGACTCCATGAAAGATGGTGCAATGGTTTGTAACTCTGGTCACTTCGATATTGAAATTGACCTACAATCTTTAGGCAAAATGTCCACCGAAGTTAAACAAGTACGCAACTTTACTCAACAGTATGTTTTAGGCAGTGGTAAATCTGTAATTGTTTTAGGTGAAGGGCGTTTAGTTAACTTAGCCGCCGCCGAAGGACATCCTAGTGCGGTAATGGATATGAGTTTTGCTAACCAAGCCTTAGCTTGTGAATATTTAGTTAAAAATAAAGGTAAATTAGAACCAGGTATTTATACTATTCCTACGGAAATTGATCAAGAAATTGCTCGTTTAAAATTACAAGCAATGGGTATTAATATTGATAGTTTAACCCCTGAACAAACAGAATATATTAACTCTTGGTCTATGGGAACTTAGTTTTAAAATAGATTTCTTGCTAAAGTTAGCTAAATATAGCAAGAAACGAGATAGTTAAAACAATTTGATCCCCCTTAACCCCCCCCTTAAAAAAGGGGGAAAAAACTCAAATTATCTCCTAAACAATTCGTTCTTTGCTGTACAATCTAAAACGGTTTTAGGGGTTTTGCTAAAAAATTTATTCTTCTTCAAATTTTAATTGTTTTCTCTTCATATCTTGTATTTTTTCTGCTGATTTTAATACTTCAAAACCTAATTTTATATTTAATCTTTTTTCTTCTGTTAATATCTCTTCGATAGTTACTATTTGTAATTTATCGTAAGGTTGATTCATAAATTTATTTTGATATACTCCTGCCGATTTAGCAGTTTCGATCATTACTTTAGTAGGTTTTTTTAAGGTTATTAAAATGGCGATGGCCGCATTTTCTAAGGTTAATGTTCCTTGTAGTTCTCTTATACTACTTGCTGTTACTTTTCCCGATTTCACTTGAAAGATAATTTTTTCTTTTTTACCTTCTTCTCCTTGAAAATAAGCAATACCATCAACTCCTCTATCCCCCCAACCCCCCTTAATAAGGGGGGATTAAGGGGGGTGTCGTTGATAGTTGCCCGATTATTGCTATAAGTCAAAATTGACCATTTTTCAAATTCTTTACGGAGGCGATCATCTTTTTTATTCGCTAAGGCGATCGCCGACTTAACATCTTTAGGAATACCATTTAGATTAATTTCTGCTAATATTTCTGATCCAAAAGTATCTTCTAATCGCTTTAAAATTAAACTAATACTTTGATAAGTTATATCCATGCCAATCCATTGACGGTTAAGTCTTTGGGCAACGGCGATCGTTGTGCCACAACCACAAAACGCATCTAAAATAACATCGCCCTCATTACTACTGGCTTGAATTATTCTCTCTAATAATTTTTCAGGCTTTTGAGTAGGATAACCTAAACGTTCTTTTGATTGAGAATTTAAGTAAGAAATTTCCCACACATCCCGCATTGCTTTTTGCCGACTGGTGTCATCTGTATATCTTTGAGTAATAACTTTGCCTTTTTCCGCTGTTGATATTCTTTTTGTTTTGTGTTTTGACTTATTAGAATAAGGTTCGTATTGAATATTAAAAAGAAATTCTTTTTTCTGTTTCGTATAAAAAAATATAATATCGTGCATTGTTTGAAAATGCTTAGTTGCACCCGTCCATCTTTGATAACTCCAAATAATTTCATTTTGAAAATCGCCCCCTTGAGAGCAAAAAATTGCATCTAATACCAGCTTTAAATAATGAGACGCTGTAGGATCACAATGAAGGTAAAAACTCCCCGTAGGCTTCAATACTCAATGAATTTCGCTTATTCTTAAGGTCATATTTACTAAATAAGCAAATAAACTTCCCTCTCCTAAAATTATTTCTAAACCACAGATTAACGCTATACTTTTTTTCGTTAAAATACCTGTTTCATTATTTTTAATTTCTTTTAAACTGGCGATCGCCAACTCATCCCATCTCCAAGTATCCATAAAGGCTTGAGCTTGGGCTTTATCCTCCTCGCCAATATTATTATAAATTTGATTATAATTACGCTTGGAATTAAAGGGCGGATCAATGTAACACAAATCAACAGTCTCATCCTCGATATATTTGCGTAAAACTTCTAAATTATCCCCATAAAAAAGTTGATTTGTCATAGCTGAAAACTGATTTTTAAAGTGTTACTTTTGAAAGAAAATTTATCCCATGATAAATATAAAAATTTGCACAAGTCACACCGCCCTAATTCGCTTGAATTAAAACGAGGTGACTATCATCCAACTATAAATAGTATAACAAAAATCTTATTTGTTGTCAATAAATATTACAATATTTTTACATAATAAATATTATTTAAAATTAAAATTATTGTCCTATTTAATAAGTATAAAAACAAGAAGAAATTTTATTAATTTTCATTATTAATTGTGGCAATTAATTTATTCTTGGCGATCGCCAAAGCTTCTTCTATTTTAGCAGTATCTTTACCTCCTGCTTGGGCTAGATTAGGTTTTCCCCCGCCTCCACCGCCACAAATTTTAGCGATTTCACCAATAAATTTACCTGCTAATAATTTTTTTTCTTGGATTATTTTTTCACTGAAAGCTGCCACCAAACTAACCTTATTTTCTTCAGGAATAGAAGCTAAAACTACGGCACTTTCTCCTAATTTTTGTTGTAATCTTTCGGCTATAGTTTGTAAAGATTTTGCATCTAATTTGCCTACATTTGCCACTAGAATTTTAAATTCTCCTATTAATTCTGCTTGATTTAATAGACTTTCTGATTTAATAATGGCCAATTCTTGTTTAGTATTTTCTAACTCTTTTTGAGTGATTTTTAACTCATGTTGTAAGTTATAAAAACGCTCAGGTATTTCTTCTGGTTTAGCTTTTAAATGTTCAGTTAACTCTTTTACTACCTCATCTCGTACTTTTAAATACTCTAAAACCGATGCCCCAGCTACCGCTTCAATGCGTCTTATTCCAGCAGAAATACCAATTTCTGACACTATTTTAAATAATCCAATTTCTGCGGTATTTTTAACATGAGTGCCTCCGCATAATTCCATAGAAACCCCTGTTATATCTATTACTCTGACTTCATTACCGTATTTTTCTCCAAACATGGCGATCGCCCCTTTTTCTTTAGCTTCATTCAAAGACATAACCGTAATTTGGGTATCATGGGCTTCGGCAATCCAAGTATTAATTTGCTCTTCAATTTGTTTTAATTCAGTCTTAGTAA
>CAZWLZ010000336.1:0-4134 GCA_964634505.1 uncultured bacterium
ATATTCATTGCTATATCCTAATTTATCTAATAAAGGAGTAATTAATTTATCTTTGGTGTTTTCTTCTGGTTTTCCACTACGAGAAGGAGAATTTAACATAGATTCTGCTGTAGCGATTAAGTTGATTAGAACTTTTTGAAAATTAGAAAACAACATATTTATATCAGATATTAGATTAATAGATCAAGTCTCTTTTTAAATGATAACTCACGTTAGACAGATAAAAGGTTTTAAGAAATTCTTAGGTTTTAGGCGTTAGATGTTAGGTTTTAAAGAAGATTTTAAGATAGATAAAATTAAAACTGATAACCGATTTTTTTTTTCACCTACTGCTACTACCTACTATCTAACAATTATTTAAGTATGAATACTCTAATTTCAATACAATGATGAGATAAGATCAGATGAATAGTAATTAATATAAGCATTTATTTATGCAAGTAAACCAAACAGACTTATACGCAATAATTAACGGCGGAAAACAGTATGTCATTCCTTTGTTTCAAAGGGCTTATAGTTGGGAAAAAAAAGAGTGGGAAATCTTATGGAATGATATTGTTGAACTTTATCAAAGTGATGATCCTAATCCTCATTTTATGGGATCAATTGTAACAATGCAAACTGATTCTTTGCCTGGAAATGTACCGAAATATTTATTAATTGATGGACAACAACGTTTAACTACTATTTTAATTTTATTAGCAGTGTTACGAGATCGAGCAAAAAAATTAAATCAAGAAGAAATTGCTAAAGAAATTCATGAAACAATTTTAGTTAATCCTTTCAAACAAGATTTTGATTATTATAAATTACTACCAACTCAAGTAGATAGGGAGTCTTTTTTTTCTATTATTAATAATCCTCAAAATTGTACCCACAATACCAGTAATAATGAGATTAATAAGTGTTATTCATTTTTTGAGAGAAAAATTACCGAGTGCATACCTGATATTCAAAAATTCCGAAATATTCTTTATTCTTATCTAATTTTAATTAGTATTTCTCTAGGAAAAGATGATAATCCTTATTTAGTTTTTGAAAGTCTTAACGCTAAAGGAAGAGACTTAACTCAGGCTGATTTAATTCGTAATTATTTTTTCATGGCGATCGCCATCGATCAACAAACGGAAATGTATGAAAAGTATTGGTTACCAATGCAAAAATTGGGAGATAATTTAACTGAATTTTTACGTCATTATCTAATAGGAAAAGATGGTAAAGATGTCAAGGAAAATGGTGTTTATTCAGTAATCAAAAAGAATATTGACGAGACTAAAAAAAATATTCCAACAGAAACAATTGATTATTTGCAACAAATTTCTAAGTTTGCCCAATATTATGCCATATTCCTTGATCCATATTTAGAAATAAATCCCCAAATAAAAAAATATTTGATTAGGATTAAACGTTTAAATTTGGCTACAATTTATCCATTTCTCCTAAATTGTTATCATGGTTGGCAAATTAATCAATTTAGCGATCAAGATTTTATTGATATTTGTATAATTATTGAAAATTATATTTTAAGGCGTTTTGTTTGTAATATTCAGACTACGGGATTAAATAAAACTTTTGCCTCACTTTATCATCAAGTTTGTAAAAAAATTGAGTCTAATTCTTTTGATTTTATATCACAATTAAAATTAAATTTACAAAATTCTAATTATCCTTTAGATGAAGATTTTAAGGAGAATTTAAAAAAAATCGAGCTTTATGGCCGTAATCGCAAAGAAAAAACTAAATTAATTTTAGAGTCATTAGAAGAATCCTATCAACATAAAGAACAAGTTCTTTTTGATAAATTACAGATTGAACATATTATGCCCCAAACATTGAATGATTGGTGGAAAAATCATTTAGGAGAAAATTATCAAATTATTTATGATTCATTGCTTCATACTTTAGGTAATTTAACTTTAACGGCTTATAATCCTGAGTTATCTAATCGTAGTTTTGTTGAGAAGCAAAAAGAATTTACCAAAAGTCATTTAGAATTGAATCAATATTTTGAAAAATTAGATTCTTGGAATGAAAAAGATATAGAAAGACGGGCAGAAAAATTAGCGGATAAATGCTTAAAAATTTGGGAATATTTTGGTGATAAATCCATAACTGATTCCAATAAAAAACATAAAATTACTGGCACAAAACCTCAATCTTTGAGAATTTTAGATAATATTTATGCTGTTAAATCTTGGAAAGATGTTTTAGTCGAAACCTTTAATTACGTGATTGATCATAGAGCAGAAAAATTAGAAGAGATAACTAATTTATCTACCAGTGTTAAAATATCCGATTCTGAAATATCATCTCAATCTCGGCAACTTAAAAATGATACTTTTATCGAATTTTCTTTAAGTGCAAGTCAGATTGATAATATATTTCGTTCAATTATTAATATACTTGAGTTATCTTATGATGATTGGGAAGTTAAAATTAAATAATTTAATGATTTTATCTGCTAATTATTATAATTATTATCTTAATTGTGGGACAGGCTTCTAGCTTGTCTTGTCTTAATAAGATTTAATTGATTCCCAATTACGCTTTTAAACTGTTTGATCTCCCTAAATTCCTCTTAAAAAGGCGGCGATTGCACTACCCTTTTATGACCTTGACAAAAATCACCAAAGAATTTATTCTTTTTGATGATAGATTTTTTACCTAAACAATATTTCTAACCTTAACTTTTTTTTATGACTAGACTTTTATACTCATCATTATTGTTCTTGGTTGCAGAAATGATGTTTTGTTTCTCCGTTCAATCGAAGGATGTTACTGAACCGTCAACAAAAAAAGAAACTCGCCCCTTATCTCTTTTCAAAAAAGTAAATCAAGAGAAACCTTGTTATGACCGTCAGAATCAGCCCCAAACGGCAGTGACAGATCTCCATCTTCATGCTCAACCTTTTGGTGGTCAAAGTATTCCCTATTCCACATTGATGAACTATCTTGATCAAGCAGAAGTGCGTTTTGTCCTGTTATATGGCATTGGTCAAACCCTTCCCTATAATGGTAACTGTACTTATTATTTAGATTGTCTAGGAACTCCAGCCTTACCTGGAATCAAAAATGATTTTGAAAATGCGGCTAACTACGTTGAGTATCCCCAAAAAAATATTCATGTAGCACTCTCCATGACTTTTCCAGACCTAGCTAATCCAGAAACCATTGTTGACAGGATCAAACTTCTGGATGCAGAATACCCTGGCTTATTTCAGTGGATGGGAGAAGTCAATTTACACAAAGAAGCATTACGGAAAAATGGTCATGAACCAGCGAATTTAGAGTCTATTCAGCGTTGGGAAGAGTTTATGCTAATCTTGCGAGAACGAGGGATTCCGATTGCGATCCATGCCGATCTTGGCAATGATGCCGATCCGACTCAACATTTAGACTTAATGAAAGAGGTTTTGCGTCTATATCCCAACAATAAAATTGTATGGATGCATATGGGGCTATCCCGTGAGTTGGTAACCATGGATGCGAAGCAACATATTCGGTTAATGAGCCAATTTCTTGATAACAATCCCAATTTGTTTCTTGATATTTCCTGGACAGTAATAGCGGAATCTTATTTTAATACGCCTGAAAAACGAATGCTTTATGTTGAATTTTTTAACCGTTATCCGAATCGTATTCTAGCTGGGACAGATTTTGTAGCGGCAAGCAGTAAAGATTTCAAAGTCTATGAAAAGGAAGCTAATCTTACTGGAAGTATTCTAGCAGAGGTTAATGATCAGGCATTCAGATTAATCGCCTTGGGGCAGAACTATTTTAATCTAATGCCTAACCTAGCCAATGAGTTTGAAGCTCCTCATATTTGTCCGAAATCAAATTTGACTAAATCAGGACTTACGCAAAAGTGATAACGAGGGAAGGATTTTTAAGTTGCTGACAAAGATAGTCATGGAGCAAGCCTTGTTTAAGCTGATAAACAGTTTGTCGAGCCAAAGTAGCAAGGGCTTTGAGTCTAACCCAGACCAACAAGGCAGAACCAATTTGATTGGGTGGGACAGGCTAGAAGCCTGTCTTCTCTTCATAAGATTTAATTGATTCCCAATTACCCATTACCAATTAAGGATTACAGGTAAGATGCCTGTGCTACTTTTTAATCCCTAATTTGAACAGGCA
>CAZWLZ010000337.1:0-4132 GCA_964634505.1 uncultured bacterium
CATTCAAGACACACCATTTGATTTGATTGTAAATCTTTGGTATAGGTCAAAACAGCACAATGGGGACATTTTGTCCATAAACCATCAGCAATTTCTCTTTCTTGTTGCGGTTTAATTTCAGGTTCCGGTTTTCTTAAATTATCAAACCAATCAAATAAAGACATTTTTTATAAAATTTTTGATAAATATTTTTATTA
Organism: uncultured bacterium; assembly: GCA_964634505.1. Taxonomy (GTDB): domain Bacteria; phylum Cyanobacteriota; class Cyanobacteriia; order Cyanobacteriales; family Cyanobacteriaceae; genus CAZWLZ01. Next base: position 198 of record CAZWLZ010000337.1, read on the forward strand.
ATAAATAATAGTATATTAGACTTTTTGCAGATATAGTTAACAATAAAAAATTACGTGTTTTTAAGTGACCGTGTTAAACTCTAAGAAAATCATCATAGTTGTAGGAGAAAAAATATTATGCAGTCTTTGACTAAAATGAGCTTAGGGCGTGTCATCAATTAGAACTGAAAAACAAGTAAAATATACTTCAAAGTTATTTTTCTGCAAACAGAGGAGGTGGTAGTTCATTATGGGTCGTTATGCTTTAAGAGATGATCAATAAAATAGACTTTTAAACGTGGTAAATTCCAATTAGTAATTATTGCTTTATAAGTTAAATTTACATCTAATTGTTCTATTTCCTTCACAATATTAGACTTGTTGCGAATTAAATTTTTACTGGTCTAAAACCCTTGTCACATAAGAGCTAAATTTTGTCAAAACACTATTTTGCAACAACTCTATTAATTTTGCTTAGATGAGGCATTACTTTCATAACTTCTCCTATGGCGATCGCCATAGATAAATCATTTAAAGTTGTTACATCCATCGGAAAAATAGCTAACTTTGCAGTTTCAGAATGGGTGTTTTGAGGGATGCCATGAATAGCTACCCCATCAATAAACCAAATATTTGTATTTTGATTTTTTTCAGAAAAAGTTAAAGAAAAATAGGGAGAAGATTTAATGAGAATATCCTTAAAAAAAATTTGATCTAAATACGGAAAGCCAACTGTATCATAACGAGGCGATTGAGAACGTTATAATTGATTAACACTATGTTTAGTCCTTTTTAATAAATCTCTATACGTAACAACTCCTTTTGTTGCTTGTAAAGTTTGAAGTAAAAAATAACAAAAAAGCCCTCGCCATTATTCTTCAAATTGATGCTCTTGGGCTTTTTCATGCTTTTCACAAGCAGCTAATAAAATATGATTTCCTTGAGGTAAATTACCAGCTTCTTGTTCCGAAAAAATATAGTTTAAATAACGTTGCTGATTAAAATGAGGGGAAGTACGACGTATAAATTGCTCATCACGATCTACTCCCCAGCATGACAACAATCTGCAATGACTATAATTTGAGGATTATTCTTTGAAATTTCAGCAATCAAATAAGATAATTCCTTATCTGCTAAATCAAAACCTTCAGGAGTACGACTATCGTAACAAACTAAAGTTTCATTTAACTGCGAACCCAATATTTCAGGTGCTTTCTCTTGTGAGCCATGGCCACTAAAAAAGAATACCACTAAATCTTTATCATCTGCTTGACACAGATGTGTTCTAAATCCTTGAATAACTGCTTCACGAGTAGCTTGTTCATTAGTTAGAGATTTAATTGCTGGGCGCGAATAGCCTTCTTTAGCAGCCCATTCCTGTAAATAGGCTTTAACAGCTTCTACGTCATTGATACAACTTCTTAATTGGGCAATAGAAAATTCTGATAAAGGGGAATAATTATTAATACCAACTAATAAAGCATAAAGTTTAGACATAATTAACTTATTAAATCAATATTTTTTTTATGGCTGATTTGATCAAAAATTGCTTTCACTTAATACCTAAAACCTTTTTACCTAAAGTTAATTAACAACAAAGTTGACTAATTTATTGGGTACAACAATTATTTTTTTTATCTGTTTACCTTCAAGATATTTTTTAGCAATATCAGAGGCGATCGCCAAGTTTTCTAGTTCTTCTTTACTAGCGGTAGCAGATACTTGAATAGTGCCTCTAGTTTTGCCCATAATTTGAATTACTAAAGTAATTTCATCAACTACTAAAGCGGCTTCATCTACTGTTAACCAACTTTGTAAATGAATTGAATTTGAATAACCCATTTTGTGCCACAATTCTTCACTGAGATGAGGGGCAAAAGGTGCTAAAAGTATAATTAAACTATCAATTCCAGCCTTAAAAATAGGAGAATCTTTAAATTTGAAATCCTTTAAAGCATTACTTAATTTCATTAATTCTGACACCGCCGTATTAAATTGATAATCTCCGTTTAAATCTTCTGAAATCTCTTTAATAGCGGTATTAATTGCCCTATTTAAATCTTTTTCTTCCTTCGTTAAATCATTTTTGACGGTCTTTTTAGCTGAATTAGGATTATCAATAAATTCATTTACCAATAACCAAACACGATTTAAAAAGCGAAATTGCCCTTCTACGTCAGCCGAATCCCATTCTAAATCTTTTTCTGGAGGTGCTTTAAATAAAATGAACATTCTAGCAGTATCAGCACCATATTTACCTAAAACTTCATCGGGATCAACTCCATTATATTTAGATTTGGACATTTTTTCATAAAAAATCAATACTGGTTCGTCAGTCTCTTTATCTCGACATTCACCATTTTTATAAATAATTTGATCGGCAGTTAAATATTTTTTTGTTTGGCTCGTTTTGTAAGTCAAACCTTGCACCATTCCTTGTGTTAATAAACGTTTAAAAGGTTCATCACAATTAGTTAATTTACAATCTCGAACAACTTTAGTAAAAAAACGAGAATATAATAAATGTAATATAGCGTGTTCAATACCTCCTACATATTGATCTACATTCATCCATTTATTAACTTGATCAAAATTAAAGGCTTCCCTATCGTTATTGGCATCGGTATAACGGAAAAAATACCAAGAAGAATCAATAAAAGTATCCATTGTGTCAGTTTCTCTTTTGGCTGGAGTACCACATTTAGGACAATTTACGCTAACCCAACTATCAATTTTTGCTAAAGGAGAAGCACCTCTTCCAGAAAATTCCACTTCATCAGGCAATTTTACAGGTAAGTCTTGAGTATCAACTGGTACACTACCACAACTAGGACAATAAATAATTGGAATTGGGCAACCCCAATAACGTTGACGAGAAATTAACCAGTCTCTAAGTCGATATTGTATTTTTTCTCTACCACAATTTTGATCTTGGGCATATTCAATAATTGCTAGTTTTCCTTGAGTAGATTTCATGCCATTAAAACCACCAGAATTAACCATAATTCCTTGATCTGTATAGGCTTCTAATAAGCAAATATCATCACTATCTGCATCATCAGGTAAAATTACCACTTTAATTGGTAAATTATTTTCTTTGGCAAATTTAAAATCTCTAGTATCGTGAGCTGGTACACCCATCACAGCCCCTGTACCATATTCATATAATACATAATTAGCAATTAAAATCGGTATTTCTTCCCCATTAAAGGGATTAATAACATAACCGCCTGTAAATGTTCCTTTTTTCGGTTTATCCTCTGCTGTGCGTTCAATTTCGCTTTCTTTGGCTACTTCTTGAATGAAGGTTTCTACGGTTTCTCGTCTATCTTCTGTGGTAACTTTTGCTGTTAAAGGATGTTCAGGAGCGAGTACTACATAAGTAACACCATATACTGTATCAGGGCGAGTAGTAAAAACAGTTATTTTTTCTTGGCTATTAACAATAGGAAATTCTAAATACGCACCGCTAGATTTACCTATCCAATTTTCTTGCATCAGTTTTACCCTTTCAGGCCAACCAGTCAATTTATCTAAATCTTGTAATAATTCTTCTGCATAATCAGTAATTTTTAAAAACCATTGACGCAATAATTTTCGTTCTACTTTTGCACCACTACGCCAGGAAAACCCTTCACTATCAACTTGTTCGTTGGCTAAAACGGTTTGATCAATGGGATCCCAATTAACAGCAGCTTCTTTTTGATAAGCTAAACCAGACTGATAAAATTGTAAAAATAACCATTGTGTCCATTTGTAGTATTCTGGCGAACAAGTGGTAACTTCTTTTTGCCAATCAATGGATAAGCCTAATTGTTGTAATTGCGATCGCATCTGAGCAATATTTTGATAAGTCCACGTGGAGGGGGGAATACCTCTATCAATGGCTGCATTTTCGGCAGGAAGTCCAAAGGCATCCCATCCCATAGGGTGGAGTACACGATGCCCTTGCATCC
>CAZWLZ010000338.1:0-4091 GCA_964634505.1 uncultured bacterium
GGACGTCACTGGTTCAAGTCCAGTATCGCCCATAAATTAAATTATCATAAGTTTGCTTAAGAATTGATTAATATTACTGTGGCGATCGCCTAAAATAAAATAAAGCAGGTTTGGTTAAACAAACTGCAACCCAATACCCACCAAATTATTGATAATAATGTTAGGTTTCGTAGCTCAAAATAACCAAATGGCGACCGCCATAACGTTATTTATAAACATCTCCTCTAAAAGCAATGGTATAAATTTCCAAGTTTCCTGATGTTAAGTCAACAGTAAAATAACTCTAATTTTACCAACACGTAACCGATAAAATCCTTCCCAATTTCCTTTCATTTTTTTATGTCCAGATCATTAAAAGGGATAATTGATTTATTTTCGATGGATATAACCAGTATTTTTAGTTTTTGACGAATCTTTTCGGTTATTTCATTATCTAAGGTTTTTAGGGATTTAATAGCATTTTTACGAAATTTAAGCGTCATTATCCTTGATTAGCCATTCTGTCATATCTGTTAATTCTTCATTTTTATAGTCTTGAGGTTTACCTAATTCAGCATTAAGTTCTCGTTGTTCTTTCTCACTAACATAAGGCATTAACACATTACACAATAACAGTTTTTCTTCTCTTAAAACTTCTTTAATATTTTCTTTGATGAGGGCTTTTAATTCTTGGGTTTCCATAAGTGATCGCCTCTGATTTAAATGATACTTAGGTATTATAGCAATTTTTCCCCAATAATCAAAAAAAAATAGTTGGGTTTTGTGGCTCAACCCAACCTACAGGCGATCGACCTAAAAACAACCAACTGGCGATCTCCCTAAATATTTAATATCTTATCTTTTTTTCTAGAATTGCACGAAGGACATAAAAGTTGTAGATTGCTTATGTCATTTGTTCCATTGTGTGATATAGGAATGACATGATCTATTTGTAAGTCTTTAGCACTACTTCCACACATGAGACAACTAAAACCATCCCGTCTCCCCAAAGTTACAAACAATTTATCATAACTAAGTTTTATTTCTTTACGCTTTGGATTTGGAGCTTTTTTTAATTCTGCAAGTCTTCTCTCTTCTTGTTCTTTCTGTATTAAAGTTTCTTTCGTTTTTAATAAAATTAAAAGTGCATTAGATATTTCTTCAGAGCTATGCTTAAACTCTTCTAAAAGATCTATCCACTCATTACAAAACTCTATTGGAATAGTTTGTCCGGGCTCGCACAAATCATCTACTATATATACTATTTCTTTAGCTAAACACATTCGAGCTGGCTTAATAAGTAGTTGAACATATTTTCCAATCTGTTCAGAAGACAAATTATCAAGCTGATTTATTGGAATTATTATAAAAGCATTTGGTTCATCACTTTCGACATTCCAAGTTCTACCATCTGGTAATTGAAAAGATCCTCTAAGCGGCATTTATTAAGTACCATCATCTAATAAATTAAAATGACAAGAAAGTCACACTTATAATTCTATCGTAATTGCTGTCTAACTCCATCTAACTAGGATTATTCCAGCTATTGCTACTTAATTATTTTAATGAATTTTTATTCATACCCCATCATAAAACCATGACTATTTTCTGTCAATATCTTTGGAAATTTTCTTGACAGTTTTTTACTTTCTTTAATTAATCAATGCTAAAAAGTATAATGAAAAAAAATTTTACTTTTAGGGAAAGAATATTTAATTATGAATTTAATCAATAATAATGATTTGGCGATCACCACCTATGAATTAACCAAACAATTTGATCAACACATAGCAGTCAATGAAGTTTCTTTAGAAATAAAAAAAGGCGAAGTCTATGGTTTAATAGGACCTAATGGTGCAGGAAAAACCACCTTAATCAAAATGTTAGCCACAGAAACAGAAGCTACCAAAGGGGAAATTTATCTTAATGGTGAGATATTAAAACAAGATGACAGTAATTTAAGAATAAAACAGAGAATTGGTTATTTACCTGATGATTTTCCCTTATATGAAGAATTATCGGTCATTGATTACCTCGAATATTTTGCCCGTTTATATAACTTAAAACAGCCTTATCGCCGTGAACGTCTATACTATATTTTAGAATTAATCCAACTAGAAAATAAACGTAATGCCTTAATTTCCACCTTATCACGAGGCATGAAACAAAGACTGAGTTTAGCTCGTACTATTATTCATGAACCCATTATACTATTATTAGATGAACCCGTATCAGGTTTAGATCCCATCGCCAGAATGCAATTTAGAGAAATTATCAAAGTTTTAAGTGAAGCGGGAATGACTATTCTAATATCATCTCATGTTTTAAGCGATTTAGCTCAATTGTGTAGCTCAGTGGGCATTATGGAATTAGGTTTTTTAGTAGAAAGTACCTCTTTAAAAGACTTATATACTCGTTTAAGTAAGCAAAAAATTATTATTTCAGTGTTAGATAAAATAGATCAACTTCAATCTGAATTAAAAAATAATACTTTAGTCAAACATTGGGAATTATCGCCGACAAAAGATCAAATTATTGCTCATTTCACAGGCAATATGGAAGACACAGCCGACTTATTAAAATCTTTAATCGATGCTAAGATACCTGTTACCGATTTTCATTGTGAAAAAGAAGATTTAGAAACAATTTTTCTCAAATTAGGGCATCAACAAGCCTCATAAATATGACATAGGCAAATAAAAAAATAAATGAAGTATAAAATTTTTTTTAAGCAAAATAGATACAGTTAATTCTCTGATAAAATACAAAGCAGATCAGAAAAAATAAGTAAGGGAAGAAAGTTTGATGCCCAAAGTCGGCGTTATCTACAATGATGTTAAGCCTTTAGCTTGTAAAATTGCTCAAGAAGTTTATCAACAATTAAGCCTTAAAGGTTATGAAGTATTTTTGACTACTGGTTATGGAGGAATTTTAGGATATTCTCGGCCAGGGCAACCTGTTTGTCATACTCCTATTGATCAGATAACACCCCCTGATTTTGATGAAAAAATGGACTTTGGCATCGTTTTAGGTGGAGATGGTACAGTTTTATCTGCTTTTCGTCAAGTTGCCCCCAAAAATATCCCTCTTTTGACCGTCAATACTGGACACATGGGATTTTTAACTGAAGTTTATATTAAATCTTTTCCCTCTGCTTTAGAGAAATTATTAAATGGGGAATATGAAATAGAAGAACGCTGTATGCTTACTATACAAATAATACGCCATGATAAGGTATTGTGGGAAGCCCTTTGTCTTAATGAAATTGTAATCCATCGTGAACCTTTAACCAGTATGTGTCATTTTGAAATTAAAATCGGCAGACACGCCCCCGTTGATATTGCTGCTGATGGTATTATTATTTCTACTCCTACTGGTTCGACTGCTTATTCTTTGAGTGCTGGAGGGCCTGTAGTAACTCCAGATGTTCCTGTATTACAATTAGCTCCCATTTGTCCTCATTCTCTGGCTTCTCGTGCTTTAGTTTTTTCTGATCAACAAGATGTTACTATTTTCCCTGCTACTCCGAATCAAATGGTGATGGTAGTTGATGGTAATGCTGGAAGTTATATTTTACCTGAAGATCAAGTTCTTATAAGGAGATCGCCATATAATGCTAAATTTATTCGTTTACAACCCCCTGAATTTTTCCGAGTTTTAAGAGAAAAATTGGGCTGGGGTTTACCTCATATTGCTAAACCTAATTCTACGGAATTACCTTGAAAATTAAATCTAAATTTGCGCCTAGAGACAGAAAAATTAGTTCTTTCTGTCATACAACAAATATTAATTATGGAGTAAGTGGAATAGTTTTCTAGCCTGTCTTCTGGTTATTCATAACAGGCAAAATTTTTCTAATTCTTTAATTAATTTCACTGTTTCTACACTCACTGTTACTATTTTTTTAATCAAACTAACTATATACATTTCATTTTCTAATTGATTTGGATCATTAACAATACCGCTACGTTTATCGGTTTTAATTTGATATTGATCAATTATCCAATTTAAAGCACTTTTATTGCCTAATTTATATTCCCAAGTTTCCTCTGGAATACCTGTTAATGTTAAGTAATCATTATAAATAAGTTGGGTTTTATCTTTACTTAATT
>CAZWLZ010000339.1:0-4084 GCA_964634505.1 uncultured bacterium
GATGCTACTTTACGAGCGGCTGCACCCTACCAAAAAAGTCGCCGTGAACGCTATCCTAATCGTCGTGTAATCGTTGAACAAGGAGATTTACGTTCAAAACGCCTTGTCAGAAAAGCAGGGGCTTTAATCGTCTTTGTGGTAGATGCTTCTGGTTCAATGGCTTTAAATCGGATGCAAGCGGCTAAAGGGGCTGTAATGCGTTTATTAACTGAGGCTTATGAAAATCGAGATCAAGTTGCTTTGATTCCTTTCCGTGGCGAGCAAGCGGACGTTTTATTGCCTCCTACTCGCTCTATTTCTTTGGCTAAAAGTCGTTTAGAAACGTTACCATGTGGGGGAGGTTCCCCTTTAGCTCATGGTTTAGTTCAAGCGATTCAAGTGGGTGTTAATGCTCAAATGTCGGGGGATATTGGACAGGTGGTTATTGTGGCTATTACGGATGGACGAGGTAATATTCCTTTGGCAAAATCTATGGGAGATGAGATTCCCGAAGGAGAAAAACCTGATATTAAAGCTGAATTGTTGGAAATTGCTTCCAAAATTAGGGCGGTTGGTATGAAGTTATTAGTTATTGATACGGAGAAAAAATTTGTTTCTACTGGTTTTGGGAAAGAGTTAGCGACTCAAGCAGGAGGCACTTATTACCTTTTACCTAAAGCAACTGATCAGGCGATCGCCAACATGGCAAAAGGGGCGATCGCCGAAATGAGGTAGTTTTATGATGAGATAAAATTAATTCAAAAATTTCTATTTAAAAACTGAAAGGTAATTATGGCAAATGAAGAACACTTAAAAATACTGAAACAAGGTGTGGAAGTATGGAATAAATGGAGACAAGAAAACCCAGAAATTGAACCAGATTTAGTGGGTGCAGATTTGATTGGAGTAAATTTAATTGAATGGAAAATTAAACCTGATGCTTCAATTACAGATTTACAAGAAAATACTTTGAGAGAACAACAAATTAGAGAGATTTATTTTAAACCTCCTGTTCCCGGAATTAGATGGGTTAACCTTTCAGGGGCTAACTTGAGTAAAGCTAATTTGACAGAAGCAAATTGTTTTGGAGTAAATCTTTTTGGAGCTAATCTTATTCAAGCTAACTTATCCTATGCCGATTTCAGATGTACAGATCTAAGAGAAGTTACTCTTTCTGCCGCTAAACTAATGGGAACAAATCTTAGTTATGCTAAATTATTTGGCTCTACTTTAGGACAAGCTGATTTAACATCAGCAGACTTGACAGAAGCAGATTTAAGATCAACTAATTTGTGGGCAGTTCAAGCAATCTTTACTAATTTTCAAAAAGCAAAATTCACTGGAGCTTGTATTCAAGATTGGAATATTAATAGTGATACTAATTTTGATGAGGTTATTTGTGAGTATATTTATTTGCAATTACCTGAACAAGAACGTCGTCCTTCTGATCCAAATAAAATCTTTAATCAGGGTGATTTTCAACACTTAATCAAAAAAGTAAACGAAACAATTGATCTAATTTTTAGCAATGGTATTGATTGGAGTGCGTTTTACACTTCGTTTAATAATTTACGAGTAGAAGACGATTATCAAGACTTCTCACTTAAAGCTATTGAACAGAAAGATGATGGTACATTTGTTGTGAGAATAAATACTGCTCATCTTAATCAAGTAGAGAAAGGAGAACTAGAAAAATCTCTTTTGCAAAATTATCACAGTATTCTTGATTCAAAAGAAAATCAAATTAAATCACTAAACTCTCATAATGAATTCCTGCAAGAAATGCTAGAATTTAACAAAAAACAGGGTGCTGATCTAGTAAATATAGTTAAAACAATGGCAGAAAAAGATAATCAGACTAATTATAACTTTCAAGGTGCTAACATTGGTGGTGGTTTTGCAGCTAAAGATTACACGGGCAATGTCATAAATAATTATGATTATTCCAGCTTGAATGAAACCGTCACTAAAATCGACACTTTAATCAATGAATTGTGCGAAAATTCTCCTGTTAATAGTACCACTCAACAAATGACAGTTGCCACCCAAGTCGTTGAGAGGATTGAAAATGATCCTAATTGGAAACAAAAAGCAATTAAAGCCTGTAAACAAGGATTATTAGAAACAATCAGAACTAATCCCATTGGTGCATTTGTAGCGGGGGCGATCGAAGGTTGGCAGTAATTGTTTATTATATATTTATTGTAGGTAGAGGCATCAAAACCAAATATTCTGATTAATTATCGGATTTTTGGGGTTATTGGGTTGCACTGTGGTTTAACTACAACCTACATTTTATACTTGAAGGGCGATCGCTAAAATAAGCTAACATAGACAGAAAATAAACATTATATTAATCCAAATCAATAAAAATGATTGTTAAAGCGATATTAGAATGGGATGAAGACGCACAATCTTATTCAGCTACTTGTCCTGAATTGAACTATATTTCTTCCTGTGGAGATACAAAAGAAGAAGCAATTGAAAACCTTAAAGATGCAATTCAATTACTTTTAGAACCAATACCAGAAAATTCATCTAATACTGGTATTAATAATCGCATAGAAATCTTAGTGTGAAAAACAACAAAAAATGTCTTCTAAGTCTCCTCGTTTAACATCAAAAGAAATTATCAAACAACTTAAAAAGAAAGGTTTTATCGAAATTTCGCAAACAGGCTCTCATTTAAAGTTATTTAATTATACTACTCAAAAAACAGCTATTGTACCTATTCACCAAGGAAAAATTATTCCTATTGGCACACTCAAAGCGATCGAAAAACAATCTGGAATTAAGTTTAATTAGGGCATTGGTAACGACTTAATGCGATCGCCTGTAGGTTGGGTTGAGACACGAAACCTAATATTTTGATTAATTATTTCATTTTAGAATTGTTGAGTTATACCTTGTTTAACTATAACCTACTTTTAAGTGAGATTAATTATTGAAAGTTCGATTTTGATCTTAATTGGTATATCCTGAAAATATTAGAGTTTATTAATAAGAGAAAATGGAGTTAATAGAACGTATTACTATAAATCCTAATATTTGTCACGGTAAGCATTGTATCAGAGGTTTACGTTATCCTGTCGAGATGATTTTAGAGTTATTAAGTGCGGGAATGACAACAGAAGAAATTTTACTTGACTATGAAGATTTGGAATTAGAAGATATTTTAGCTGTGTTATCTTTTGCCACTAAATTAACGCCGGTAAAAAGTATATCTTTTCTGAAATCATGAAATTTTTAATTGATGCTCAATTACCTAAAAAATTAGTATCCGTTTTTCAGAATTTAGAGCAAGAAGCAATCCACACCCTCGATTTACCAAACAAAAATGCAACCCAAGACGAGGAAATCAATCAATTGTCTTGTCAGTATCAAGATATTATTGTGACTAAAGATAAAGATTTTCTAAATTCATTTATTCTTCATCAAAAACCTTATAAACTTTTATTAATAACCACAGGAAATATAAAAAATAGCGATTTAATTTGTCTATTTTCCCATAATTTAGTTAGTCTATATAATAACCTTATTTGAAAATCATTATTTTATCGAAATTAATCAAACTCAAATTACTATTCATCTATAATGCCATCATTTAATTTGGCGATCGCCAAAATGAACTTAAATTAAAGTTTTCTAAGCCACTGTTCTAAGGATAAATTGATAAAATCATCCTTATAGAACCTATTTGGTATCTAATCTGAAATCATTATCTAGTCTGTATTATAGTAAATTATGAAAAATAAACTCTAACACTTATTTTATAAGGTTTCCAAAATAGATCCTAAATGGGTTCTATAGATACAAACTATTAAAACTATTCTTAGAATTGATTTAAGAATATATTTTATAGCTAATTTGATCGGGAATTGCTGTAATAAATTTTTTTATAAAAATTTGTAATGATACTTGGCAAATTGATCCAAATATCATTATGATAAGAGAGTGTTAACTACTATGTTGGTGACTACCTGCCAAGTTTTTTGATCTATGCTTGAGAAATAAGGAAGCTGACTATTATTTTCTGTGGCAGTAAACCGAGCTTGTACTCGGAAACGAAAACAAAAAGGTTAAGCCTCCCCCTGGTTAATCCAGG
>CAZWLZ010000340.1:0-4080 GCA_964634505.1 uncultured bacterium
AATCTGCCATTACCCCCCGAACAAAAGCAATTATTGCGGTTCATTTATATGGTAATCTTTGCAATATGGACAGATTATTAGAAATTGGCTGTAAGTATAATATTCCCATTATTGAGGATTCCGCAGAGGCTTTAGGTTCTGTTTATCATGGCAAAAGGGCGGGAAGTATGGGAACTTTTGGCACGTTTTCCTTTCATGGTTCAAAAACTCTAACTACAGGTGAAGGAGGAATATTTGTTACTAACGATTCTGAATTATATGAAACTGTTTTAACACTTTCTAATCATGGACGGGCGAGAGGACAAACTAAACAGTTTTGGTCTGATATGGTAGGCTTTAAGTATAAAATGTCTAATATACAAGCGGCGATCGGTTGCGCTCAAATGGAACGCATTGAAGAATTAGTTGCTCGTAAACGAGAAATATTAGCTTTTTATAAGAGCGAATTAGAGGTTTTACAGGTTGTTTCTATGAATCCAGAACCAGAAGGAACAATTAATGGTGCTTGGATGCCTACTATTGTCTTCGCTAAAGAAACGGGTATAACTAGAGAAAAATTACAGGAAGTTTTTAAAAAAGAAAATATTGATGCTCGTGTTTTCTTTTATCCTTTATCAAGTTTTCCTATGTTTGAAGATCAAAAAAATAATGTCAATGCTTGGGATATTCCCACAAGGGCAATTAATTTACCAAGCTATCATGAAATGTCTTTAGAAGATCAAACTTTAATTTCAGAAATTATCAAAAAATGTATGTTACATTAATCGATAATAAAAACTTGATTGTAAATTAGGATATTTAAGAGTTTTTTCTCGAATAAAAATAATTCATCAAAGAAAAGAATAGATATGAATATATGTGTTATTTGTTCAGCAGGAGGAAGTGCATTTTTTGAGGTTAGCAAAATTTGTCCACATATTAATTTTTTTGTCATAACAGATCGACCTTGTAAAGCTGAAGAAAAATGTATTGCTTTAAATATTCCTTATGTTAGAATTGAAGAGCTAAACAATAATTATTTTTCAGAAAAAGTTGTCAAAATTCTTGAACAACAGGGAAATTTTGATTTCGTTATAATGTTTTTCTCGCGCTTAGTTACAGAACCTTTGTTAAGTAAGTATGTAATATTTAATATTCACCCCTCTTTATTACCAGCTTTTAAGGGAATGGGCGCTTTGAAAAAAGCCAAAAATCATAAAGTACGCTTTTTTGGAGCAACAATACATTTAGTAAATGAAGACATGGACTCTGGTGATATTATTGCTCAAACTTGTTTGCCTTTACCAATTTCAGCAACGTTGTCTGACTTAGAAAAATTATCATTTATTCAAAAAACTGTTTTATTTTTATTAATTATAGACTTATGGGAGAATAAAGCAATAAAAATACAAAGTAAAAAAATTGTATTTAAACAAAATTTATCGTATACATCAAACTTAAATCCATCATTTATTAATAATTTATATTTGACGTATATTAAAGAGTTACAACAACGAGAAGGAGCAAAGTTATTATGAAAAAAATTGTTATTTCTCAACCAATGTTTTTTCCATGGATAGGATTATTTGAACAAATTAAATTAGCTGATATTTTCGTTCATTATGATGATGTTCAATTACCTTTAGGTAGAAGTTTTATAACTAGGGTACAAGTTAAAACTTATGATGGAATAAAATGGTTATCAGTTCCTATTAAGAGAAATGGAAAAGAATTGATCAAAGATGTTGTTATTGATAATAGTCAAGATTGGCGTACAAAACATTTGAATCTATTAAAACAAAATTATTCAAAAACTCCTTTTTTTAGAGAAATGTTTAGTATTGTTAATACTATTTATGATTTAGATATTAACAATTTATCTGTATTGAATATATTAACTATTGAAAAAATAGCTGAGTATTTTGATATTGATACTCAGTTTGAAAAATCATCTTATTTACATATAGAGGCTAAAAGTTCAAAGAAGTTACTGGAGATAGTAAAAAATTTTAATGGTAATGTTTATATTACTGGTCATGGAGCTAGTAATTATTTAGATCATGAACTCTTTGAAAAAGAGGTGATCAATGTTGAATACATGAATTATCAGAAAACTCCATATCCTCAACTGCATAACGAGTTTACCCCATATGTCTCCATTTTAGATTTGATTGCTAATGTAGGGAAAGAAGGAGTAAATTATATTAATTCACCGACAACTGACTGGAGAAATTTTATTAAATGAACGAAATAGCTAAATTTTTTACCGAAGTAGATAACAACATTGAAGGTTTAAAAAAAGACTCTAATTTGCAAGGGTTATCCCGTATCTGGTTAAAAGAAATCACCAGACATAAATATGCCTATAATTTTACTTGGATGGGGCGACCAATTATTCAAGTTCCCCAAGATATTGTAGCAATGCAGGAATTAATTTGGACAGTACAACCAGATTTAATTATTGAAACAGGAATCGCTCATGGTGGCTCTTTGATTTTATATGCTTCCCTATTAGAATTAAATGCCATTTGTGGCGGTTGTCAAGATGCCGAAGTTTTAGGCATTGATATTGATATTCGAGAACATAATCGTAAGGCGATCAAATCTCACCCCATGTTTAAGCGTATCTCTATGATTGAAGGCTCAAGCATTGCCCCTGAGATTATCGAACAAGTGAAAGCCAAAGCGGAAGGAAAACAAAAAATTTTAGTTTGTTTAGACAGTAATCACACCCATGATCATGTTTTGGCAGAATTAGAAGCCTACGCACCCTTAACCTCTGTAGGTAGTTATTGTGTTGTATTTGATACGGTGGTGGAAGATTTACCGGATGATATGTTTGACGATCGCCCTTGGGGAGTGGGAAACAATCCTAAAACCGCCGTTTGGGAATACTTAAAAACTCATCCCGAATTTGAAATTGATAAAACCATTGAGCATAAATTGTTAATTACAGTCGCTCCCGATGGTTATTTGAAGCGAGTAAAATAAAATAGTAAATTACTTTGAGAGCCATTACAATTATGAAAATCACTTTAGAATTACCAGATATTCCTGATGTTGATGGGCGCTATGTGAATGAAGCATTAATAGCTATTCTTTATAGTCAAGGAAAACTATCTCAAGCACAGGCTTGTCAAATGTTACATCTAAGTCGTAGGTCTTTTGAGGAAATGTTACCACATTATGGTTTTTCGATCTTAGTTGATAATGTAGATAATATTAATCATGAATTAAGTGCATGATACCAGTCATTTCAATTGTTAGTGATACGGGATCTTTAATTAGTTTGGAAAAACTAGAAAATGGCTATCAATTCATTCAACAACTTTATCAAGAAATTTTTGTCCCAAAAGTTGTAATTGAGGAGCTTTATCGGGGTGAGTTTGTTAATTGGAATGACTATAAAAGTTATTATAATGTCGGTGATTGTTTAACAATTATTGACGAAGAATTGGATACTTTAGAAATTTTAAAGGAATTAGATAAAGGAGAACAACAAGCTATTCAACTGGCTTATAATTTGCAACGACCGCTATTAATTGAAGAAGAAAAAGGACGTAAAATTGCTCAACAATTGGGGCTGAAATTTTCAGGAATTGCAGGACAAATCATTAAAGCTAATCGCAAAAATCTAATTTCTACGAATGATGGTAAACAAAAGTTAGGAGAATTACTAAAAAATGGTCGAATAGGGAAGAAAATGTATAATGAGTTAGTTAAGATTATTCTCCAATTTTAATCATCATTTCGATCGATGGTTATTTAAAGCGTGTAAAATAAGGAGGTTAGCTAAAAAGTTAAAGATATGGCGAAAGATAAGCTAAGACGCATCAATCTAGGATATAATTTGAGTCAGAAAATATCAAGATGAAAATCCATGCCTATTAAAAACTTTTTGTCGGATGAGGAAAAAAAATATCTACAAAATAGCTTAAAAACAGAAAATAGATCAGAAGTTAGGCAAAGGAAATCAGATAAAAGCAACGGATAAATACATCGAAATATTATTAGAAGTGGTGGACAAGCCTCCTGATGATTTAGGATATGAATTTGGTCGATGGACGGGGAAAAGATTATCAGAACATCTAGAAAAAGAAA
>CAZWLZ010000341.1:0-4079 GCA_964634505.1 uncultured bacterium
TACGTTTGGGCAATGGATAGGAGAAATCATCAGTGCGGAAAATAAAAAACAGATTTTTGTTCCCGAAGGATTTGCCCATGGTTTTGTAGTAACTTCAGAATTTACAGAAGTATTATATAAGACTACTGATTTTTATGCCCCAGAATATGAGCGTTGTTTACTTTGGAATGATCCCGATATTAATATTAATTGGAATTTAAAAACTGATCCAATGTTATCAGCAAAAGATCAAAAAGGAAATACCTTTAAAAATGCAGAATTTTTTAGTTAAGAATAAGCAATAAAAAAATAGTATAACTTAATTATTTTGATACTATCTAAGGGCTGATTCTTGTTGCAAAGCCATAAAACTGGTTCAAATAAGTTAGCCTGTTTTAACTCTCTTAAGCTCTTGGATTATTCAGTTATGTAGTTTTACTAAATCTTAAAACATCAAGAAAAACTAAAAAATGATGACATAAAAAAATATTCTAGTCTCAATTTACAAAAATTATCTTATGCTAAAAGTAAAGATATTTAATTAATTAACAAAAAATCAAAAACAGTGAATATACCAGGTAATATTATCACCCTAATCGCAGGAATTTTATTGACTCTCATCAGTTTATGGTATGGTCAAAATCATGGTTTGATGCCAGTTTCAGCCTCTGTAGGAGCTGATGAAATAGATGGTTTATTTAACCTAATGATGACTATTGCCACTGGACTTTTTCTAATTGTAGAAGGAGTTATCATCTATTGCATCTTTAAATTTCGCCGCAAAAAAGGCGATCGCACAGATGGGCCTCCTATTGAAGGAAATGTACCTTTAGAAATAGTTTGGACAGCAATTCCCACTATTATCGTCTTTATTTTAGCTATATATAGCTTTGAAGTATATAACAACTTGGGCGGTTTAGACCCTACTATTTCCAGAGATATGGCTACAGAAATGGCTATGAAGGATAAATCATCATCTCAAATGGTGGCTTTTAATCCTCATCAACATAATCATATGGCTTTGGGTATAGGTAACTCAGGGCAAGACGATTTAATGACTGTTGAGGTAAAAGCTATTCAATATGCTTGGATTTTTACTTATCCTGAAACTGGAGTAGTAGCGGGTGAAATTCATGTGCCAGTCGATAAACCAGTAAAATTAAAAATGCTTGCAGGAGATGTAATTCATGCTTTTTGGATTCCTCAACTACGTTTGAAACAAGACATAATCCCGGGTAGGGAATCGGAAGTAATCTTTACTGCTAATAAAATAGGAGATTATCCTTTAATTTGTGCTGAATTGTGTGGTGCTTATCACGGTGGCATGAAATCTTTACTTCATGTAGATAGTGAAGAAAATTATCAAAAATGGTTACAAGAAAATACCTTAGCAAATGTTAGCGATTCAAAGAAAAAAGTTGCTTCTTTGCCCACAGACAAATTAAGCGATCAAGAATTTTTATCCCTTTATACTGATACAGTAAATCTTGATCAAAAAACCTTAACGCAATTAAATCATCAACATCATTAAAATCTAATTGACTAAAAATGAGTACAACAATAGTTTCTGAACATCCTCAACGAAAGTGGCAAGATTACTTTACTTTCAATACTGATCATAAAGTAATTGGTATTCAATACCTTGTTACCTCTTTTATTTTTTATTTCATTGGAGGTGCATTTGCTGAAGTTATACGCACTGAATTAGCAACCCCTGATCCTGATTTTATCAGTCCGGAGTTATATAATCAAATGTTTACTATTCACGGTACGATCATGATTTTTCTTTGGATTGTACCTGCTGGGGCAGCTTTTGCTAATTATCTCATTCCTTTGATGATTGGTGCTGAAGATATGGCTTTTCCTCGTCTTAATGCCGTAGCTTTTTGGTTAGTTCCTCCCGGGGGAATTTTATTATTATCTAGTTTTTTCGTGGGTGCACCTCAAGCTGGTTGGACTTCTTACCCTCCTTTAAGTTTAATGACGGGTAAATGGGGAGAGGAAATTTGGATTTTAAGTGTTTTATTCTTAGGCACTTCTTCTATTTTAGGGGGGATAAATTTTTCTACCACTATTTTAAAGATGCGTATGAAAGAGATGGATTTACATAGTATGCCTCTTTTTTGTTGGGCAATGTTGGCAACTTCCGCTTTGGCGATCGTTTCTACCCCTGTTTTAGCAGCAGCCTTAATTTTACTTTCCTTTGATTTAATTGCGGGGACAAGTTTCTTTAATCCTGTAGGGGGAGGTGATCCAGTCGTTTATCAACATATGTTTTGGTTTTATTCTCATCCTGCCGTGTATATTATGATTTTACCCTTTTTTGGGGTAATTTCTGAAGTAATCCCTGTACACTCTCGTAAACCTATTTTCGGCTATCGGGCGATCGCCTATTCCAGTTTAGCCATTAGTTTTTTAGGCTTAATCGTATGGGCGCATCATATGTTTACCAGTGGTACACCCGGTTGGTTGAGAATGTTTTTTATGGCCACCACCATGTTAATTGCTGTACCTACAGGCATTAAAATTTTTAGTTGGTGTGCTACTATGTGGAGTGGCAAAATTGAACTCAATAGTGCCATGTTATTTGCCATGGGTTTTCTTTCTTCTTTCCTAATTGGTGGTTTAACGGGTGTAATGGTTGCCTCCGCACCTTTTGATCTTCATGTTCATGACACCTATTTTATTGTGGGACATTTTCACTATGTGTTATTTGGCGGTAGTGCTTTAGCTTTATTTGCTGGGTTTTATCATTGGTTTCCCAAAATTACGGGTAAAATGATGAATGAAACTTTAGGAAAATTACATTTTGCTTTAACTTTTATCGGATTAAATATCACTTTTATGCCTATGCACGAATTAGGTTTAATGGGAATGAATCGCCGTATCGCTCTATATGATGCAGAATTTGAGCCGTTAAATTTACTGAGTACTGCTGGGGCTTATATATTAGCCTTTTCAACTATTCCTCTTTTATTAGCGGTATTTTGGAGTTTAGCTTATGGCGAAAAAGCTGATCGTAATCCTTGGCGTGCTTTAACTTTAGAGTGGCAAACAAGTTCTCCTCCAATCATTGAAAATTTTGAGGAAGCACCCATTTTATGGACTGGCCCTTATGATTATGGTATCGATCAAGAAAATGATTCTGAGGAAGAATCTGTAGAAGAAATGCTTACAGAAGTAAGTAATAGGTAATAGGTAATAGGTAATAGGTAATGGTGATGGGCTACATATAGAAAATGTGGGGCGATGCACTGCCCTACATCTAAATTTCAGTAATATATTTGTAATATATTACTTGTCAATAAAAATTATCTTTGATTAAATTAAAATTATGCAAAGTTCAGCAATAGAATCAAATCAAGTTACTATTAATTACGAGCAAAAAGAAACTAACCATCACGAACATCCAGACTTAAGAATGTTTGGTTTAGTTGTCTTTTTAATTGCAGAAAGTATGATCTTTTTTGGCTTATTTAGTGCCTACTTAATTTATTTAACTATTATGCCTGAGTGGCCTCCTCAAGGTACTCCAGAATTAGAATTATTATTACCCGGTATAAATACCATTATTCTAGTTTCTAGTAGTTTTGTCATGCACAAAGGGCAAAGTTGCATCAAAAAAGATGATGTTAAAGGTTTACAATTTTGGTTTGGTTTAACAGCTTTAATGGGTGCGTTATTTTTAGGTGGACAATTATTTGAATATGCCCATACTGGTTTTGGCTTAAAAGAGAACCTTTTTACTGCATGTTTTTACGTTTTGACTGGTTTTCATGGATTACACGTTACCGCTGGATTATTGTTTATTTTAGCTGTTTTGTGGCGATCTCGTGAAGCTGGACATTATTCTAGTCAAAAACATTTTGGCGTAGAAGCATCTGAACTTTATTGGCATTTTGTCGATGTAATTTGGATTATTTTATTTATTCTTGTTTATTTACTTTAATCCTTTTCCCCCCTTGTTAAGGCAGGACTGTTTCATTCTAAAGAAAAAGCGATAATTATAGGGAGAATGGGTAATGATGACAAGAGTATATGGCTGAAAATATCACAAATTAATTAATAATCACGAAGAATTAGCAGTTTATCAAATTGCT
>CAZWLZ010000342.1:0-4078 GCA_964634505.1 uncultured bacterium
GGGGTTAATCTTGAGGATGAAGAGTCGGCTTTTCCCTCTCTTAAAGGGGTTGTAGCTCGTAATATTGCTATACGTCCTAGTAATTGGCGATCAACTCAATCTTTAAGTGACTATCTTAAACAACATCATATAATTGGTATTTATGGCATTGATACTAGAGATTTAACTCGCCGTCTTCGTTCAGAGGGTGCTATGAATGGGGGTATTTCTACCGAAATGCTTGATCCTGAAGCCTTGTTACATCATATTCAATCGGCACCTTCTATGAAAGGTTTAAATTTAGTTAAGGATGTTACTACTAAAGAGATTTATGAGTGGCAAACTCCTACTTCTACGGAATGGGAATTTAATCCTCGTGTGGCTAATAATACTCAAGAACTTTTGACTGTAGTGGCGATCGATTTTGGCGTTAAAAAGAATATTTTAAGACGTTTAGCTAGTTATGGTTGTCGTGTTATTGTAGTTCCAGCTTCTACTTCAGCCGAAGATATTTTAAAATATAATCCAGATGGAATTTTTCTTTCTAATGGACCAGGTGATCCTTCGGCTGTAACTGAAGGTGTTACAACGGTAAAAGAGTTATTAAAACAAGAAAAACCGATGTTTGGTATTTGTATGGGGCATCAAATATTAGGTTTATCTTTGGGGGCGGATACTTTTAAATTAACATTTGGTCATCGTGGTTTAAATCAGCCTTGTGGGTTAAATCAAAAAGTAGAAATTACTAGTCAAAATCATGGTTTTGCAGTTACTGAGGATTCTCTTAGTGATGAGATTGAAATTACGCATTTGAATTTGAACGATCACACAGTAGCTGGTTTACGTCATAAAAAATTACCTTTTTTCTCTGTGCAATATCACCCAGAAGCTAGTCCAGGTCCTCATGATGCTGATTATTTGTTTGCTAAATTTGTTAAGTCAATGAGAGATTTTAAAAAATCTTAATTGATATAATTAGGGTAGAGGGAAATAGCAATTTATCCCTCTATTCATTGATTACAGGCAAGATGTTTGTTTTACGATAATTAGAAAAAATTTATTACTTTATTACAGGTAACAAGAATCTGTCTTTATTGTCACCCAAAAAACAGGTTTAAGTCTTCAGATTTTCCCGTCAATTTGTCCCTATTCTCTAGAGCAATTATTAGATAAAAGTTGGCTTCCTTGATAAATATAAATAATTTTGAATTTTAGTCATGTCTAAATTACCAGAATCTAATTCTAATCCTCAGACTCAACAAACCCATTCTGGAAGTGGGGATAATATTGGCGGTGATAAAAATGTTAATTCTTATTCTTCTGAAATAGGGGGCGATTTTAAGGGGATTCAAGGGGATATTAGTGGCGGAGTTATCAATCAATATATTATTACTGAAAAGTCAAGTATTGAAATTAAGAGTCAACGCTTAATTACGGGTTCTCCCTATTTGGGTTTACTTAAGTTTGAAGAGGGAGATAAAGATAAGTTTTTTGGACGAGATAAATGGATTATTGAGTTAACAAGTTATTTAGAAAAAAATAATATTTTGCTGCTTTTAGGTGCATCAGGAAGCGGGAAATCATCTTTAGTTCAAGCTGGTTTAATTCCTAAGTTAAAAGATAATTTAGGTTCTAATCAATTAGTTAATTTAACTTTTGTTCCTGATGTTAATCCCTTTGAATCTTTTTATGTTTGTCTCCAACCAAAATATAAATCAGAGGCAAAAATCGCTCAAATCATTGAAGAAGATACTTTGATTAAGATAGTAGAAAAATTAAAAAATAATGATAGTAAATGGTTAATTTTTATTGATCAATTTGAGGAATTATTCACTCGTACACCGAAAACAGAACAGAGTATTTTTATTAAAAGTCTGATTAAATTGATTGAAAATTCGGATAATTCGGTTAAGGTTATTATGACAATGCGGGCTGATTTTCTCGATAAATTAAGTCCCTATCCCGATTTAGGAAAAGTTCATGATTTATCTAGTCGAATGTTAACAGATATGGAGGATAGTAATTTAAGATTGGCGATCGCCGAACCTGCTGCCAGAAATGGGGTAATATTTGAAACGGGATTAATTGATACAATTATTGATGATTTTCATCAACAAGCGGGTTCTTTACCCCTGTTAGAATATACCCTTGATTTATTGTGGAGTAAAAATGATATTACAGATAAGAATAGAGTTTTAAATACTAAGACTTATCAAGATTTGGGAGGGGTAACGGGCGCACTTCAACAACAAGCAAATAAAATTTATGATCAGTTTGATCAAAAACAACAAAAATTAGCAAAGGAAATTTTTTTAGAGTTAATTAGTTTAGAAGGGAAAGAATCAGTTAGTAGAAGGGCTGATAAAGAGATTTTTGAGCAAGATGAAACACAAAAAGATGTTCTCTATCAATTGATTGATAAGCGTCTATTGGTAAGTAAAGGAGAAGACGGAAAGGCAACAGTTGAAGTAGCACATGAGGAGTTAATTCGTTCTTGGAAAGTTTTACAGGATTTAATTCGAGAGAAAGAGGAGATAATTATTCTGAGAAATCGTTTATATGCGGATGCTAAACAGTGGGATGAAATACGCAAACAAGATTCACAAAAAGCTAATAGTGAACTGTGGAATGGTTCTAAGTTAGCGCGAATTGTTGAGTTTAAGAAAGAACAAGCTTTGCCTAATTTGGATGGGGTAGCTATTGCATTTATTGAGGCGAGTGTTACTCAAGCTGAACGTCAAAGGAATGAAAAAATTAGAACTGCGCGAATAATTACGGCGGGTTCATTGGTAGCGGTAATAATTAGTAGTAGTTTGGGTTGGATGGCATGGCAAAAAACACAACAAGCTGAACTTAATCTAGCACACTCTCGCGGCTTTTCTTCTGTGTCTCTATTTGATAAGGGAAAAGAGTTAGAGGCTTTCGTTGAAGCAATTAAAGCTGGTAAAACCTTAAAAAATCAACACAAATATGATGCAGAAGTAATGGAGGCTTTACAGGAACTCCTTAATAGACAAAGTAAATATACTAGCTTAGTAGGGCATAATAGCACTGTCAATAGCGTGAGTTTTAGCCCCAACGGTAATAATAAGACTTTGGCTTCTGGTGATGATGACGGCACTATTAAACTGTGGAATGTAGAGACAAGTCAAGAAATCCACACTCTCATCGGGCATAATAGCCCTATCTTGAACGTGAGTTTTAGCAGTGACGGTAAGACTTTGGTTTCTAGTAGTGATGACGGCACAATCAAACTATGGAATGTAGAAACAGGGGAAGAAATCCGCACTTTCACTGGGCATAATGAAAGTCTTAGTAGCGTGAGTTTTAGCTCCGATGGTAAGACTTCGGCTTATGGTAGTAATGACGGCACAATCAAACTGTGGAATGTAGAGACAGGAAAAAAAATCCGCATTCTCTCTGGGCATAACGATTATATCAATAGCGTGAGTTTTAGCCCGGACGGTAAGACTTTAGCTTCCAGTAGTGCTTACGACACTATTAAATTGTGGAATGTTCAGACAGGAAAAGAAATCCACACTCTCATTGGGCATAATAGCTATTATGTCTTAAGCGAGAGTTTTAGCCCCGACGGTAAGATTTTGGCTTCTAGTAGTGAAGACAAGACAATCAAACTCTGGAATGTAGAGACAGGGAAAGAAATCCACACTCTCATTGGGCATAACGATTATATCAATAGCGTGAGCTTTAGCCCCAACGGTAAGATTTTGGCTTCTAGTAGTGAAGACAAGACAATCAAACTCTGGAATATAGAGACAGGGAAAGAAATCCGCACTCTCACTGGGCATAATGAGAGTCTCACTAGCGTGAGTTTTAGCTCCGATGGTAAAATTTTGGCTTCTGGTAGTGATGACAAGACAATCAAACTCTGGAATATATACACGAGAAAGGAAATCCGCACCCTCACTACGCATAATGGTAGTGTCTTAAGAGTGAGTTTTAGCCTCGATGGTAAGATATTAGCTTCTGGTAGTTGGGATCAGACAATCAAACTGTGGAATGTAGAGACAGGGAAAGAAATTCGCACTCTCACTGGGCATAATGAGAGTGTCAATATCGTGAGTTTCATCCAAGATGG
>CAZWLZ010000343.1:0-4076 GCA_964634505.1 uncultured bacterium
CATCATCGGATTACCTAAATCATAAGCGGGAATATTAAATTGTTTTAATACTGACGTGGTAATGGAATCACGGGGAAAAACCCCAAAACAGTTTTGATATTTCATTAACCATCTTTCCCAAGGATAATAAATTGAGCCAAAATAGCGATCAATTTTAGAAGTTGTTTCTAACCAATCATTTTCATCTCGTAAATAATATTCTGATTTTGCTGTACCAATAAATGCGTATTTTGCACCACTTAACCATGCAAATAAAAGAGGTAAAATATCTCCCACAGCTAAGATAAAACCTCCTTTTTTTGCCCATAATTTAACTGCTTTAAATTGAGTGAGTGTTAATGCAATTAAACCATGTTTTACATCTTGCCATAGTTGTTTATCATCCATATAAATAAACCCTCCTGATGGCATTTTTTTAACAGGTGCAATAAAGGGAATATTTTCCTTAGTATAAGCAAAACCTTCTCCCACCATTGGTAAGCAAGTTATGGATATTGTTGGCTCAATTTTTCTTAATTGATTGATAACTTTTACGGCAATTATATCTTCACCATGACCATTGCTAATAACTAATAATTTCATTCACAAAAAAAATTTATATTTAGTAAATCTCAAGGTTTCTAATATCAAAAGATTATAGTCAGTTTAGTAAAAATTTTTACTTTCATTTTTTAATTGAGCCACCATATTCTTGCCTCTGTTTTTGATTTGACTCTAATTATAAGTTATTTTTAAGGAAAAGTAATAGGTTTGCCCTGTGGCAAATCCTTTTGAGATCAAGGTTTTGATAATTAATTTTTATTTTTAGAAAAAATTTCCCCAACACTCTAAACCCCACATGAAAGAATTTTAATAGGATAATGAAAACGCTCTACCTTACCTATAGATTGGTGTCATAAAGGACACTGTTTAAAAAATAAGTAATAATAAATTAAGTTGAAGTTAATCAATATCTATTCTAATTAAAATCAAACGATGACAGAAAACAAGACAAATAATAATTCTCTCTCCTCAGAAGAAAAAGAAAATATCATCACATCATTGTTACATAAGGAAGGCAATTGGGTTGATTGGGGAAAAGCCTGTTACAAATTACAACAAGGAGGAGTTAATAGTCAAGAAATATTTGAAAGTACAGGATTACAAACCAGTCAGCAAAATTTAGTCATCGTTGCTGCTCAAGTTTATGATAGTTTAATTAAAGGTGAAGCACAGGAAGAATTGCTAACTTATTATCAAGGACCTCGTAGTGACGTATTATATGAACTAAGAATTTTAAATCACGAAGAAAGATTATCTGCCGCTATTTTAGTTAAAGAAAAACAATTAGATGTAGATGGTGCAAAAGAAATAGCCAAAGCAATGAAACACTTTTCCCATCTTTCTCAACCCCCTAGGGGTTTTACTTTTCACCCTGGGGATGCCATGGCTTATCAACATTGGAAAAATGCACGTCAGAAAAAGACTCTAGCTGATAAAGCAAGGCTAATTGCAGAGGGTTTAAAATTTGCTCATTCTTTCACTGCCAGACAACAAATTGAACAATTATTAAGGGATATTGCTGATTCTTCTTCCATACAAAATGCCCCTTTATTGCCAATGTATCGTTTAGAAAGTGATGAAGAGTTGCCCTGTGTTTTACCTGTTGTGGGAAGATTCCCTCTAACATCCTCTGATTTAGATAATATTCCTTTATTAGAGATGATCGAACCCTATGGCATGATTAAAATTAAGCAAAATATTGACATCGTTTCGATTCCCAGTTGGCAAGTTGTACTAAAATCAGAGCTTCCTGCCGTAATTTTTTGTCGTAGTGAAGATTTACCTAAAGAAACAAGTACCAAATCTGAGGAATTATTGGTAGTGGTAGATTTGGCAAGTAAAGATTGGAGTATCAATAATTATTGGTTAGTTAAAGAGGAAAATACTATTAAATTAAAGTGGTTTGAGTCTGCTCCAAATGTAACCATTTTAGGACAATTATTGTTAGTTTTACGTCCCAAAAAAATTCTCGATGAAGGTAATTTAACTCAACCATGGCAAATGGATGATTAACAATTAACAATTAATAATTAATAATTAACTATCCAATTTTTGTCAATTCTAAATTTTAAATAAAATGAGTGATGTAATTAATATTAAAAATTTACAAAAAAGTTATGGTAAAGTTCAAGCACTGAAAAATATCTCATTTTCAGTCAAAAACGGCGAAATTTTCGGTTTATTAGGACCTAATGGTGCAGGAAAAACTACTACGATTAGATGTTTAACTACTCTTGCACAACCAGACTCAGGGGAAATATTGATTAGCGGATTTTCTGCTATTACTCAAGCCAAAATAGTTAGACAAAAATTGGGTTATGTCGCCCAAGAAGTCGCTATTGATAAAGTTTTAACTGGTAGAGAATTACTGGAATTACAAGCCTCCTTATATCATTTATCTGCTCAAATTGCCTCGCAAAGAATCGAACAACTATTGAATTTATTGGGTTTGACAGAATATGGTGATCGCCAAACGGGTACATATTCAGGGGGAATCAAAAAACGACTTGATTTAGCGGCAGGTTTACTTCATCAACCCCAAGTGTTAGTATTAGATGAACCATCCGTGGGCTTAGACATCGAAAGTCGGATGATTGTGTGGGATTTTCTGCGAATGTTAAAACAATCCGGTACAACAGTTTTAATCACCAGTCATTACTTAGAAGAAATTGACGCATTAGCTGATCGATTAGCTATTATTGACCAAGGTGAAGTTATTGCTGAAGGTACCCCTTCTAGTTTAAAAGATCGTTTAGGTGGCGATCGCATTACGTTAAAAATCAAGGAGTTTGCCACCATGGAAGAAGCCCAAAAAGCTAAACGGGCATTATCTGTATTACCATTTGTAGAAAATACTATCATCAATCAAGCACAAGGTAACTCATTAAATTTAATTGTCACCCCAAAAAGTAATCCCATTAGTAAAATAGAACAAACTCTCATAGAAAATAAATTGCCGATGTTTAGTATTAGTCAATCTCGCCCTAGTTTAGATGATGTTTATCTTGCTGCTACAGGTAAAACCTTAATGGATGCAGAAATTGAAGCGGCGAATCGACGAGATTTAAAAGCGGAGAAAAAACAATCTATGAAATAATTAATAGGGAGTAGAAAACTGAAAATCAAATTACAAATTTAGTCTAATTTTCTATAATAAATAATCATTAAAAATCACTTATAAAATTAATATGACTCAAAGTATTTCTCCTAATCAATATAGTGAAATTTTAGCTCCTAATTTAGAGAATCAAATAGACCAAAAAAGTACTCCTATTCAAGATTTTTTTCAAGAAACTTTAGCCCTAACAAAACGTTTATTTATTCAATTAAAACGCCGTCCGTCAACTTTAGTAGCTGGTGTTATTCAGCCATTTATGTGGTTAATTTTGTTTGGTGCTTTATTTTTAAATGCTCCTGAAAGTTTATTTGGGAATGATTTTACTTACGGTCAATTTTTAGCACCTGGTATAATTATTTTTACTGCTTTTTCTGGAGCATTAAATGCTGGTTTACCCATCATGTTTGATCGAGAATTTGGTTTTTTAAATCGTTTATTAGTTGCCCCTTTAGCATCTCGATTTTCCATTGTTGCCGCTTCAACTATTTATATCATTACTCTAAGTTTAATTCAATCTGCTGTTATTATCATCGCTAGTGCCTTTATCGGTGCAGGTTTTCCTAGTTTAAATGGCTTAATTGCCATTATCTTAATTGTATTACTCATTGTTTTAGGAGTAATTGTTGTCGCCGCTTTCGATATTTTGCCGATTTTAGTAACCGCATTAATCGGGGTGATTTTAATGGTTTTAACCGGTTGTCTTAAACCCGGAGAAATTTATGGTGCTGTACGTTGGGATGTCATTTTCCTCTTAGCGGGTTTAATTCCTTTAGGAATAGCAATGGATCATTCTGGGGCAACGGAATGGTTAGCGGATCAATTAGTCGGTTTAGGGGGCCATCTTTCCGGGTATTGGATCTTACTCTTTTTCTATATTATTACTTCCATTCTTACGGAAATTCTCTCCAATAGTGCG
>CAZWLZ010000344.1:0-4073 GCA_964634505.1 uncultured bacterium
ATCAGACGTAGCGCTAGAAGTCAATCCTTACGATCAGAAGCCTCTACTCGTTATGAAAGAGGAGTTAATCAAGTGGAATTGGAAAAAGCCACTCAACGGGCGATCGCCATGATTACTGAAATAGCTCAAGGAAGCGTCAAAAGTCAAGTTATAGTTGATAATCGTCCCGAAAAATTAACCAATACCATTGAATTAAGACTAAATCGAATCAATGAAATATTAGGGCAGGTAAAAATAGGAGATAGTTTAGGTGAAATTTTGCCCTCAGATGTCACCAGAATTTTAGAAGATTTAGGCTGTAAATTAGAACAAATTAACGAAAATCCAATTATTTGGGCAGTAACAGTGCCTTCTTATCGTTATCGAGACTTAGAAAGAGAAATTGACTTAATCGAAGAAGTTGCCCGTCTTTATGGCTACGATCATTTTAACGATACCTTACCCGCCAAAACCCAACCCGGTTATTTATCTTTTCGCCTCCAAAGTGAAAGAAAAATTCGAGCTTGTTTAAGAGGCTTAGGATTAACAGAAATTGTCCATTATTCCTTAGTAAAACCCACTGGCACAGAAATTACTTTGGCAAATCCTTTATTTAGTGAATATTCTGCCCTTAGAAATAACTTAATTGATGGTTTAATTAATGCCTTTGAATATAACCAATCTCAAGGAAATGGGGCATTAAATGGCTTTGAAATCGGACGTATTTTTAAAAAAGAAGGTGAAGAAAGGATAGAAATAGAGGCGATCGCTGCTATAATGGGAGGAGACTTATATACGGGCGGAAAATGGACAAGAAGCGGTAAACCCAACCATTTGACATGGTATGAAGCTAAAGGCATATTAGAGAGTGTTTTTTCATTTTTAGGTGTAGAAGTAACTTATCAAGCCCAAAAAGATGATTTACGCTTACATCCGGGACGCACTGCCTCCTTATGGTTAAATCAAAAACAACTTGGCATTTTTGGACAACTACATCCAGAATTGAGACAAGAAAAAGATTTAATTGATGCCGTCTATGTATTTGAGTTGAATTTAGATATATTAATTAATCATCTTGAAAACGAACAAAAAATCATTCCTCACTTTAAAGCCTATTCAAGTTATCCAGCGGTAGCAAGAGATTTAGCCTTCTTTGCCGATTCTCAAAAAACCGTAGCCGAAATCACTAAAACGATTATAAAAACAGGGGGAAAAACCTTAGAAAAAGTAGAATTATTTGATCAATATCAGGGAGAAAATGTACCATCAAATCAAAGAAGTTTAGCCTTTAGCTTAACCTATCGCTCTGATAGCGGTACTTTAACCGATGCCGAAGTAGAGCCAATTCATAATAAAATTCGCAAAACTTTAGAAAAAGAATTTCAAGTAACTCTGCGTAGTTAATTATTAGTAACTTGACAAAAATTATCCCCTCCCTTGAGGGAATAATTAATTATGTTGGGTTTCGTGTCTTAAACTAACGTAGTGGCGATCGCCTTATCACTCACTATAAAATGTGATCATATTGAAGCAGAATGATCGCACTAGCCGACAACAAAGTTATTATGTCTCATCGTTGGGTTGCTTTCCTTAACCCCACCTAAAAGATTAGCGATCGCACTAAGACATCATAGACAATTTTAGCGATTAAGGCACTATCTAACGCTCCTGAATAGGCAATAAGAGCATGATCCATTTCTGGGAAAATAGTTTCTAGCTATTTTAACTTGGCTTCTCACAAGCTTTAGGGATTTACTTTGGCGATAACGGTACGATGACGGCAACTATTCGGAGTAATACTAACTTGATCAAAACCGACATTTAATAATTCCTGTTCCACATCTAAAGCAAAGTATTCGTCCATAAAAGGTTCTGTACTTTTTAACAAGGTTATTACATAGGGAGGCATGGTTAAATAGGCTTGGGATAGCGGATTCATATCCATAAAAGTGAAAGCCCCACCTGCACGAACAAGACGACGAACTTCACGAAAAATACGACGAGTAGCCTCCTGAGGCATTTCATGGAATAACAGGAAAGCAGAAACTAAATCAAAGGATTTATCAGCTAATTGCGTCGCTTCTGGTAAGGCATGAATCCAATTAATTGGTGATTGTTTTTGTTCACCTTGATAGTGAGCTAACGTCAAATAATAGGCAGAAAAGTCGAGTCCAGTTAACTTCGCTTGGGGATAATATTCTTGTAATATAAAGGTGCTTAAACCTACCGTAGAATGTAAGTCTAAAATTTCTGTTGGTTGATAGCCTAACTGCGTTTTTAAAACATCATGATAACTTTCGCGTAATAAGTGATCACCTTTAATTCCTGCTTCAGGATAAAGACTGGAATGAACCGCTTTGGCGGCTACTTCAAATTCAAAAGCCGCATCCCAACAAAGATGACCGTGCTCATAACCATGAAAAGAAGCTTGATAGTAGTGGGGATAATCCAAAGTTGGATTATGAATACTGTTCCAATGGCGTTGCCAATCCTGTTTAGAAAAATTACTGACGGTTTCGCCCCAAGGAATTCCTAACCGTTCGGCTCGTTTAATCATCATCTGGCGTGCTTGTCTTTTTGCTACCGCCCACACAGGTTTAATAGCGAGCAGTTTACTCACTAATTTAGTGGTCAGATCAGAGGAAAACGTATTAGCAGTCATAAAAAAGCTATGTTAAAATTTTAAATTGGGTGTTCTTCATCGGATTTTAACACAATGATAAACTACATACTATCAGCTTTATTTTTTGGGACTCTTTTCTCAGGAATCTTAGCAGTTATCTTTGGTTCAATTATAGGTCTGATTGTCGGGGCAATCAGAAAAAATATAGAAATAAGAATACTAACGGCAATTATCGGTTGTTTTGTAGGTATCATGTGGATTTGTATTATTCCCCTCTATGGGATACCAGGAAACATTCAAGGATGGGGTATGGGAGGAGGATTAGGTTCGTTGCTTCCTATGATGACGATGATTGGTTTAGGTTCAATAGGTGCATTAACGGGGGGGATTGCAGGAAGTACATTCGGTTTGCGTTTTTTGCAAAGTTTATTGGAAAATAAGCGTAAGCTAGGAATATTAATAGGAATAGTCTATCTAGTAGTTGCACTATCTATTTTACTCAACTTTAGTGTTGCTTGTATCAATTCTACTCCTGCGGATTGGTATTGTAAAAGGGTAGGATTTTAAAATAGATAATCATTGAAACTAACAAAAATATCTGGCACTTATTACGTTTTGGTAAGAGTTAAAATTTAGGTTAGGTTAAACAAGGTATAGCAATACCCACTAATTTTAGGACAGAAGCAAGGAGTTTAAACCCCTTGCTAATTTACTCAGCATCCTGTTGCTATAAAAAGTTAAATATCTTTTTTTAAATTCAATCGTTCATCAATCACCTCAACAGAAATGACATCACCAGCTTTAAAATCACCCTTTAAAATTGATTTGGCGATCGCCGTTTCTAAATATCTTTGAATAGAACGTTTTAAAGGTCTTGCCCCATATACGGGATCGTAACCGATTTCTGCTAAAAAGTCTAAAGCAGAATCTGACATTTTCAAAGCAATTTTTTGTTCCGCTAATCTTGCCTCTAATAAATTAACTTGTAACTTTACAATGGAGCGTAATTGAGCTTTTTTCAAACTATGGAAGATAATAATTTCATCGATACGATTAAGAAATTCAGGGCGAAAACTATCCCGCATCGCATCCATTACTCGATTTTTCATAATCTCATAATTACTATCATCTCCCCCTAAATCTAAGATAAATTGAGAACCAATATTACTAGTCATAATAATGATCGTATTTTTAAAATCCACTGTACGTCCTTGAGAATCCGTTAAACGTCCATCATCTAAAATTTGTAACATCACATTAAACACGTCAGCGTGAGCTTTTTCAATTTCATCAAAGAGGATTACTGCATAGGGGCGACGGCGTATAGCTTCTGTCAATTGGCCACCTTCTTCATAACCTACATAACCCGGAGGCGCACCCATTAAACGGGAAACTGTATGTTTTTCCATATATTCAGACATATCAATGCGTACCATAGCCTCTTCTGTATCGAACATATTTTTAGCCAAAG
>CAZWLZ010000345.1:0-4040 GCA_964634505.1 uncultured bacterium
AACAAGGAAGGACTTCATGATTATTAATTTGACCCGTCAAATAGCCATCCTTATCGGTTGTGCCGAAAAAAAGAGGAACGCCCCCTTTATATTCTTGTTTCTTTTCTGTTAAGATTTTTTTGGCTGCGTCTATTTGACTTACATTAGGAACAAAAGCAAAATTAATACCATCAGGTTTATTCTTATTTGCTTCATTTAATTCAAAAACTTCCGCTAAAGAAAGAGGTAAAACCTGAACTTTTTTACCTAAATCAGGATTTTCCTGTTTTAATTTGGCGATAAAAGCAATGGCATCTTGTTGACTAATAAAAACCCCTGCAATTTTAGCATTTTTTTCTCCTGAAGCGATCAGAGGAGCCCCTTGATCATCAGCTACAGCAAATACTGGCACTGGTTTTAATTTATCTAAAATGACATCTACTGGTAATGCTAATAATTTGTCTGCTTGTATAAACCAAGAACTAAATATTGTAGTGCTAATTAATCCAACTGTTGTTAAATAACGAATCAATGACTTCATTAATGAATTGTACCTCTATTTTTTTGCATTTTTAAAGATTCTAAAAAAGATTAATGTCTTCTTTGTTAGTATATTAGACGTTTTTTCTAACTCTATGGTTTCCAATAAAATTATGTTTTCGATTTTACCAAAACTTAATCAATAATATGGCAAAGTTGATTAAATTTTTCTTCACATGATTATTCAAAGTAAATTAAAACTTAATTAATCTGTCAAAAAGATCAACATATCAGTAAAATTAATTTTATTTGAACAATAATCATTTTCTAATTTCTAAAATTTATGACTAAAAAATTTATCCCCGTAATTTTAGCAGGAGGCAAAGGTGAGAGATTTTGGCCTCTTTCCCGCCGTAAAAATCCAAAACAATTTTTATGTTTAGATAATAGCGGTGATAGTTTGTTGCAATCGACTGCTTACCGACTTTTAAGTCTAGCAGAAGGTTGGCAAAATCTTTGGGTTATCACCTCTGAATTAATTGCTGATGGTGTGACAAAACAGTTACCTGAATTACCTCAAACGAACTTATTGATCGAACCTGAGGGTAAGGATACCGCACCAGCAGTAGCTTGGGCAACTTTAGAAATTAAAAAAGTTTATGGTGATGATACGATTATAGGCTTTTTTCCTGCGGATCATTGGATTGATAATCAAGAAAATTTTGTTAATACCATTAAAATTGCTTCTCAATTTGCTTTTGATCATCCTAGTATTGTAACTTTAGGTATCAAACCTAGTTATCCTTCTACTGGTTATGGCTATATTGAACAAGGAAAACAAGTGATTTCGATGGATAATGTGCCTATTTATAAGGTAACTCGTTTTACGGAAAAACCAGACCAATTAACGGCTAAAAGTTTTATCCGTAGTGGCAATTATAGTTGGAATGGGGGCATCTTTATTTTTAAAGTTGATGTGGTTTTAGATGAGTTAAAAAAATATGTTCCAGACTTGATCAAAGTATTAGAAAATCAAGGAAAAGCGGCTTATTCTTCCCTTGAAAAAATTAGTATTGATTATGCTTTGATGGAGAAAACTGATTTAACTTATATTATTCCAGCAGATTTTGGTTGGGATGATTTGGGGGATTGGAATGCTTTAGAAAGACTTTTAAAAGGCAATGATGATAATGTGGCGATCGCCAATCATCTGCAACAGGATACCAAAGATTCAATTATTTATAGCAGTAATAAAGAGGAAATAATCGTTACCATTGGCTTAAAAGATGTAGTAATTGTCAGAGATGGAAACGCTACTTTAATAGTGCATAAAAATTCAACTCAAGATATTAAAAAGATTTTAAAATTATTAGCAGAAAAAGAAGATTCTGAACAATTTTTATAAATAAATAATTATTAGAGTTGTTGTGAAATAAGATAGAATAAATGCAAACAAGTAAAGGATTAGGAGAAGCAATGCTCAAGATTGACAAAATATTAAAGCAAGATCGACGGTTTAAATTTTTCTAATCAATCTATTTTTTATATTTTAAGAATAAAATATTTCTGGATTAACTTTAAATCTTTGACCTAATTTTATAGCTAATTCTTGACTAATTTTTAATTGGTTATTAAGCACATTAGATAATATTATAGGCGAGCCAAATAGTTGTATTAAATCTTCTTGAGATAATTGGTTTTCTTCTATCAAAAATAATAAACGAGATAAAGGAGTTGATAACTTACCTAAACAGTAATTTTCGGATTCAAATTTTTCAATTAAAGTAATTAATAATTCTAATAATTTTTCTTCTTCAAAAGTTAAATCAGGTTTATTTGCTAAAGTTTTAACTAAAGAAATTGCTCTTTCGTTTTCTATTTCATTAGTAATTACTTGAGGTTGAAATTCTGCTAATAATTGTGCATAGATTTGAGAATTAATAGTGAGGGTCATTTTTCCATCTTCCTTTATCATATTCGGCATGGGTTAAAAAGTATTTAAAAAATATAATTTTTTTTTGATAATTAATATCCAAAATTAATCGATATTTATTACCTTTAATATTAATTACAGTAAAATTGCTTACTGATTCTGCTGATGAAAAAGTTTGTTTAACGTCTTCTAAATTATTCCATA
This sequence comes from uncultured bacterium, assembly GCA_964634505.1. Taxonomy (GTDB): domain Bacteria; phylum Cyanobacteriota; class Cyanobacteriia; order Cyanobacteriales; family Cyanobacteriaceae; genus CAZWLZ01. Next base: position 2,597 of record CAZWLZ010000345.1, read on the forward strand.
GGACTTTTTTAATAATTTCATAGAAGTCATCTATTTGATGAGTGACATCGGGATATTTTAATGTTGCCTCCCTTAGTTTACTAATAGCTATTAATCGCATTTTTTCATAAATAATTCAAAATCTTAAATTTACTATCTTATTTAACCATTTTCAATTATAGCTATTTCCTCATCCCTTAAATCATATAATTCATACACTAATAAATCTATTTCTCTTTCTATTTCACTGGTATCTTGATTCGGATTAGCTTTTTTTATAGCGAGAATTTGAGTAACTAATTTTTGAAATGGTTTTTCTTCTTCTTCTGTAATTTGTTTCACAGGAATTTGCTCAAAAAATATTTTACTTAATTCTCTTGTGCCTCCTAATAATTCAGGAAAATTATTAATAAAGCAAAATTTCCACAACTTAGAATTAAAGAAACCTGTTAAATATTCAAGGGATTTACCTGTTAAAATATAGCATTTTTGATTCGCATATAAATTATTTTTGTCAAGAATAAAAGGTAAAAACTTAGTCATATTTGGATAAATAATTTTAGGTTTTTCAAAGTTATCCCAATAAGCAATATTATCCGAAGTTTCAAACCATTTATTTGTTGTTTTTTTTCTTGAACCTTTTTCGCCTGATTGAGATAATCTTTTGCCAAATGATAATAAATATTCTTTAACTGCTACAAAATCATTAATATCATATTTTTTGCTTGGAAATGTACTAATTAGCCACAAATCTTGATAATTAGGATAATATTTTTGAATATCTCTACCCCTTAAAAGAGGTTTAATAATTTCTTCAGATTTTGGATCTTTTTCAATTAATTCTTGCCGTTTATTACCATCGATAATAAACGCTTCATTATACCCTGTTTTAATACCATAATTAATACTAATATCCCAATCTTTTAAACACACACCTTGTGCTTCAACTTTTTGTTTAATTTGTAAAACTTGCGTATCTTCAAAACTCCAACTATTTTCAGTCAAATTATCTTGTAAAAAATCTTGTTTAATACTGAATAAATATTCTCTAAATAAATTAGAATTAAATTGATTTTTATCAAAATTAGCATAGACAATTGTATTATTAGTTGATGTGTTTTTCACAAAACCTAAAATAGCTGCATCCACCGTAGCTTCATCAAATACTGGTAACCCACTAAAATCGATAAAATCAGTTAATTGGGTTTTAGCTAATAAAAATGAACGCATTTGTTTACCATAATTAGCACGAGTAAACTTATTAGAAATAATAAACTGAAATATTCCTTGATTTTTCAAAATGTTATAACCAATTTCGACAAAATAAGTTAATAAATCAGCAATAGAATTATAAATAAAAAAATTCTGTTTTAATATAGGTTTAAGTGTTGAAAATTCCTCTTGTCTAATATAAGGCGGATTACCAATAACCACATCAAAACCAATAAAATCACCATCATCATTT
>CAZWLZ010000346.1:0-4024 GCA_964634505.1 uncultured bacterium
ATTCTCTCTAATAAGGCTTCTGGTTTTTGGGTTGGATAGCCTAATCTTTCTTTTGATTGTGAATTAATTGGACTTATTACCCACCAATCTTCTGGTATTTTACCATTTGGATTGGGAGAATAAATTTTATTTGAACCTTTATGACTACCCCAAGCCTTTGGAGATTTATATTTACCAACGTCTAAATTATACTCAACTCTAATTTGATCAGAATAAAAAGCATATTCTTTAGTTTTAGAAAATCGAAAGATAACATCATGTTTTTTGCCAAAATCATTTTTACTCCTTCCCCCACCTGAATAACACCAAATAATTTCATTTAAAAAATCTCCCCCTTGTGAGCAAAAAATCGCATCTAAAACCAGCTTTAAATAATGAGACGCTGTGGGATCGCAATGTAGATAAAAACTGCCCGTAGGCTTTAAAATTCGGTGTATTTCAGCAATCCTTAAAGTCATTCCTACTAAATAGGCAAAGAGACTACTTTTTTTAAGGACTTTTTCTAAACCACAAATTAAATCAATACTTTCTTGGGTAAAATGACCATGATAATTATCTTTAATTTCTTCTAAACCCCTATTAGCAAAATCATCCCACGTCCAAGTATCAATAAAGGCTTGAGCTTGGGCTTTATCTTCTCTACCCGTATTGGTATAAATTTGATTGTAAGTGCGGTTAGAGTTGAAGGGGGGATCAATATAACACAAATCAACAGATTCAGGATCTATATATTTTCGTAAAATATCTAAATTATCACCATAATAAAGTTTATTCGTCATAAAAAATAACTCCAAGAATAATTTATTGATTTTGCCCCCTTAATCCCCCAACTTTGGGGGTAATATAATCAAACTCCCCCGACTTTGGGGAGTAAGAAAGTCAAACTCCCCAAAGTCGGGGGTAGGGAAGCTTTTTATGGATTTACTCCCCTGTAGAGGGTTATCAGTTAAAAAGATTGATAATTATTAATAGGACAGTATAAGTTACAATCTTGAGTAATTTCTTTCATTAAAGCCCAAGAAAAAACACTTTCTTGACAACGATCGCCCCAATTTTCTTTAATGATTGCATAGGCTTTACGTAAATTATAAGAAGGAATAGAACGACTTAAATGATGGGGAATATGCACATTAATATCATGGCAAAGAAATTCTACCCAAAAGGGATATTTACAATGAACTGTTCCCATTAATTGGGCTTCTGCTTCATTCCATTTAGTGTCGGGTGAAAAAGGAATATCTAAAGAGGTATGATGCACGATGGTAAATGTACTTACCCAAAAATGAAAAATTAACCAAGGAATAAGCCAAAATTTGACAAAACCCCATAATCCCGTAGTTACGATTAAGGTGGGGAAAGCAATAACAGCAAAAGCTAAACATAATAAAACCGAAAGTTTAACTTGTTCTCTTTCTTTACCTTCAAAATTCTGCCAACTTAAATGTAAAGTAGCCCAATGGGCGATCGATCCAACCCCCCAAATATAACCACGAACGATACGATAACTCCATTTTGGTAATTTATTTAGTTGGTCATAATATTCAACTTTAAAAGGATTCCAAGTATTATCTAAATCAAGATTATTGGTATATTTATGATGATGATTATGTAAAACTCGCCAAGCATGAAAGGGATAAATTAAAGGCACTGTCATAATATGTCCGACTAGATTGTTTACCCATTTTCTGTCGGCAAAAGAACGATGACCGCAATCATGACCAATTACAAAAAAACCTGCTAATCCTGTACCGACTATAAGCCATAAAAAGGGTACTAAATACCAAGGACTAATTGCTAAGGCGATATACCCTAAAGTAACGATTAAAACATTGACTATAACTTGTGTCCAAGCTTTTATTTTATTTTTGTAAAATATTTCTTTAGGAAATACTTTGAGAATATCTGGTAATGTCAAGTCTAATTTTGTTGAGGCGACATTTGCCAATTCATTACTGAGAATTGATTGATTCATACGGGCGGACTTTAGGATTTGATTGATTTTTCTCAATCAGATTAACAGATTTCGGCAATATTTACAATGTTAATTATATTTTAGTATGAACGGACTTCTAGCCCGTGTTTTTTTGATCTTTGAGAATGTGGGTATTACCACCCTACATTTAGAGTTATTGCGTAATTCCTGTTCAATTCAAACTCAGGTTAAACTATAGATAAAAGTATAAAAAATAAATTAATAATTAACTAAAATGCAACCAAATAATCCTGAAAAATTTACAGAAAAGGCTTGGGAGGCGATCGCCAAAACGCCCGATATTGCTAAAAAAAACCAACATCAACAGTTAGAAAGTGAACATTTAATGAATGCACTTTTGGAAGAAAATGGTTTAGCAATTAGTATTTTTAATAAAGCCAATATTAGCATCGATAAATTAAGAGATAAAACCGATAAATTTATCGCACTTCAACCTAAAATAAAAACAGTCAATGATTCTGTTTATCTAGGTAGTAGTTTAGATAAATTATTAGATCGTGCGGATCAATTTAGGAATGAATTTAAGGATGATTTCATCTCAATTGAACATATAATTTTAGGGTATGCAAAAGATGATCGTTTTGGGAAGAATTTATATCAAGAATTAGGCATAAAAGAAAGCAATTTAAAAGACGTTATTAAGCAAATAAGAGGCAGTCAAAAAGTGAATGATAAAAATCCCGAGAATAAGTATGAATCTCTTGAAAAATACGGCAGAGATTTAACAGAATTAGCTCAAAAAGGCAAACTTGATCCCGTAATTGGGCGTGATGATGAAGTTAGAAGAACTATTCAAATTTTATCTCGTAGAACGAAAAATAATCCCGTTTTAATCGGCGAACCGGGGGTAGGAAAAACTGCCATTGTGGAAGGTTTAGCTCAACGAATTATTAATAGAGATGTGCCTGAATCATTACTTGATAGAAAGTTAATTACTCTTGATATGGGCTCATTAATTGCTGGAGCAAAATATCGAGGTGAATTTGAAGAAAGATTAAAAGCTGTTTTAAAAGAAGTTACTGATTCTCAGGGTACTATTATTTTATTTATTGATGAAATTCATACGGTTGTGGGTGCAGGTGCGTCTCAAGGTGCGATGGATGCAGGAAACCTTTTAAAACCTATGTTAGCAAGGGGTGAATTGCGTTGTATTGGGGCGACAACTTTAGATGAATATCGCAAGTATATTGAAAAAGATGCGGCTTTAGAAAGACGTTTTCAATCGGTGTATGTGGATGAACCTAATGTAATTGATACTATTTCAATTTTAAGGGGCTTAAAAGAACGTTATGAGGTGCATCACGGGGTGAAGATTTCTGATAGCTCTTTAGTGGCTGCTGCTATGCTTTCTGACCGTTATATTAGTGATCGTTTTTTGCCTGATAAGGCGATCGATTTAATTGATGAATCGGCGGCTAAGTTAAAGATGGAAATTACTTCTAAACCAGAAGAGTTGGACGAAATTGATCGCCGAATTTTACAGCTAGAAATGGAAAAGTTATCTCTCAAAAGAGAAAATGATCCTGCTTCAGTGGAGAGATTAGAAAAGTTAGAGAAGGAATTAGCTAATGTTAAAGAACAACAAAATAGCTTAAATGCCCAATGGCAATCGGAAAAAGAAGTTATTGATCAAATTCGTAAAATTAAGGAGGCGATCGAACAAATTAATATCCAAATTCAACAAGCTGATCGAGATTATGATCTTAATAAGGCGGCTGAGTTGCGTTATGGGAAGTTAGCAGATTTGCAAAAAGAAATTAAAACGAAAGAAAGTAATTTATCAGAAAAACAAACTTCAGGCAAATCTCTTTTAAGAGAGGAAGTAGAGGAGTCTGATATTGCCGAAATTATCTCCAAATGGACTGGTATTCCTCTTAATAAATTAATTCAATCAGAAAGAGAAAAACTCTTAAATTTAGATCAGGAATTACATCAACGAGTAATTGGACAAGAAGAGGCTGTAACGGCTGTAGCTGAGGCAATTCAACGTTCTCGAGCGGGATTATCTGATCCTAATCGTCCGATCGCCAG
>CAZWLZ010000347.1:0-4001 GCA_964634505.1 uncultured bacterium
AATCCTAAGAGAAGTTGGAACCAACTATGTAATTAATTTTGTCTAACTACTTATTAGGAATTAGGTATTGGGTATTAGATCAAGAAAAAAACCGATCAGTTTAAAAGATGAATTTCTATTTTTCAATTTTTAAAGTAATTTAATCAATGCAAAACCTTCTTAAAACCTAACACCTAACACCTAATACCTTTTTAAAACCTAACCCCTCAAAAGTTAATTTCGAGTAAGTGGCTGAGAAGGTTTTGGAATAAATAAACTAGCATCCATACTTTTTAAAACGGCGATCGCCTTAGAATATTGAGAATCCGCATTAGTGCCAATAAGATCGGGATTATTTTGTAAAAGATTTTGAGATTCTGTGGTTAACTCTTGCAAAACATCTGGTTTAATACCTTTTTTATTGATACTAATACCTCGAGGAAGATAATAACGAGAAATAGTAACAGCTAAACCAGAACCATCAGAAAGAGCATGAACAGATTGAACTAACCCTTTACCATAAGTAGTTGTACCTACCAAAATCGCTCGACTATTTTCTTTTAATGCACCCGCTAAAATTTCACTGGCACTAGCTGAATGCCCATCTACTAAGACAACTAAAGGTAAATCAGTCAAAGCACTACCATCTGCCGAAAAACTTAAATGGCCTCCCGTGCGATCAACAATATCCACTATTTCACCTTTCTGCATTAACATTCGGGCAATATCAACACTAGCAAATAATAAACCTCCCGGATTGCCTCTCAAATCAAGTACAAAAGCCGAAGCATTTTTAGATTGTAAATCATTAATGGCAACTTTCATTTGTTCAGAGGCATGAGAACTAAATTCATCCAATTTGATGTAACCTACTCTTAAATTGCCTTCCTCTTTTAAATTATAAGTAACAGAAGGTATCTCAATTTGAGCACGAGTAATAGTTACTTCAAAGGTGGGTATTCCTTCTCGCACCACTTGTAAATTAACCGTTGTACCTAATTCTCCTTCTAAAATTTTTGAGGCATCTTCTAAACTCATTAAAGCCGTAGGTTTACCATCAATTTTTACGAGGCGATCGCCTCTTTTCAAACCAGCTTCTTGAGCGGGAGACTTTCTCAAAGTATCGACAATAATTATATCTTGATTACGTTTATCAACAGCCAAACGAATACCAAGGCCGGATATTTCCCCAGAAGTTTGAGTAGTTAGAGATTCAAACATTTCGGGAGGCAAAAAACGAGTATAAGGATCATTCAATTCCTGTAAACTCTTATTGATAGCACGATAAGCCTCCTTAGTACTACGATAATCCTTACTCAACAATTCTTCTCGTTTTTTCAACCAATTAACACCATTAAAATTGCGATCAACAAAATCATTATTAACAAGTTGCCATACCTCATCAATAACTAATTTTGGACTATCCTCCATTTCTGCTTTAACCAAATTAGTCAGAGTTGGTGTTAACAAGCTACCAATGGTAACAAATGCAAATATCCCTCTCAAAAATGGGTTATGAGAAATGACAGAACTTTTTTTAACTGACTTATTCATAGAATTTGGGGTGATTTTTTTTTGCCGAAGATAATCAGATATTTTTAAAAGAATAGATAAATTGAGTATAACTTATAACTATTTATTCCCATCATCAGAAATATCTTAAACTGACTAACTTAATCAAATCTGATTTTAAAGATGTACTTTTATTCTAATCAAAGATTTTTGTATTTAACACTATTTTAGTTTATTTTAATTATTCTTAACTTTCATAAAATTTATGATTGATATTTATTGATCAATTTTGTCCTAAAAATTATTATTCTCTACCTTAAAACTGTAAAAAAAACTGTAAAATTTATTCTAGTTATTAAAACTATTTTTGATCAATAATTTTATTGAGAAATAAAAATTGTTAATTTCTACATTCACTAAATATGCTTGAATTTAACTAACGTTGAATCATAAATAACTATCAGTTAAAATATGGAAAAATTCTTGCCCTTAATGATCATTCTGACTATAATTTTTATTTCTTTTTTGATTTATCAAATCATCAAATTGAGAATAAAAAATCAAAATTTACGCTTTACTCTCAACTCTATTATAAACAATAATAATTTCTCACAGGAAAAGGTTGCAAAAAATTTCGAAGATAATTTAATTAAGATATTTCAATTAAGTTTAAATACTGAGAATTTTGACCTTGTTTATCAGGAAGTTTCAAAAATTATAATGAGTAGCGTAAATGTAGAATATAGTTATTTATTAGAATATATCAAGTCTTCAAATAAAATTATTTTTAAGGCACAAAGTGGCTGGAATAAAGAAATTTTACCAATAGTTGATTATAATTTATTCCATAATGAAATTGCTTACGCCATCAATCAAAAGCAAAATATTTATATCAATAATTTAAAAGAAGAAAATCGTTTTCCTCTTTCTGATTTATTAATTAATCATCAAATTATTAGTGGTTTAATTCTTCCTTTTGGCAAAAATAGCGATCAACCTAATTATGTTTTAGGAATCTATACCCAAAAAAATAGAGAATTTTCTGAGGTAGAAATTACTTTTTTAGAAGATACTATTCAAGTTTTGTTATCGGTTTTTGAACGCCATCGACAACAAGAAAAATCTTCCTTATTAGAAAGGGCTATCAATTCTAGCACAAATGGGGTTATTATTACTGAACCTAATTATCAGATTATTTATGCGAACAAAGGCTTTGAAACTATAACTGGTTATACACAAAAAGAGATTCTAGGCAAAATTGGTAACTTTTTGTATCAAAATTATCTTAATGATAATCAACAAGAAGAAAAAGAGTCTCAAAATAGACAACTAAAAAAAATCAGACAAGCATTAAAAAATCAACAAAAAATTGAAATAATTTTAAAAAATTATCGTAAAGATGGCACATTATTTTGGAATCAATTACATATTGCACCTGTTTATAATTCAGATAATGTTTTAACTAATTTTATCGGTGTACAAACTGATATATCTAAATTAATTGAAATAGAATTCCAGTTAAAAGAAAAAACTGAAATTTTAGAAAACTTTAGCCGAGGTTTAAAATTAATTAGCAATATCAATTTGAATGATTATCAACAGACAGATCAAATTTGTCTTGATTATTTAAAAATTGGTTGTCAAGTCTTAGATATGGAAATAGGTTTATGGGGGGAGATTATCAATGATGATTATGTAATCCAAAATTCCTATTGTGAAAAACAAACTTTGTCTTTAGTCGGAGATGAATATCATTTAGAAGATACTATTTTTAGTTTAACAGTAAAGACTCAAAAAACTGTAGGTTATGCTCAATTTTGTGAAGCTAAAATTAATATTCAAAATTCTCAGATCCAAAATTTTCCCATAGAATCATATTTAGGTACTCCCATTTGGAAAGATGGCGAAATTCACGGTATTTTAAATTTTACCGCCAGTAAACCTAAAAAAGAAATTCCAGCTTATCAATTTGAATTAATAGAATTGATAGCAGAAGGTATTAGTAATGCCATTATTTTTAACGATATTGATTTAGAGAGAAAACAAATTGAAATTGCTTTACAGGAAAATCAAGAAAGACTTGATAGTATTTTGCTTTCTTTAAGAGATGTGATTTGGTCTATACATATAGAGACGTTACAATTATTATACATTAATCCAGCTGTTGAAAAACTTTATGAACAACCCTTAGGCAATTTTTACCATAAGCAATGTTTTTGGTTAGATTTAATTCATGCTGAAGATATAGAGTTCGTTAAGGAAAGTTATCATAATTTATTAAATATTTCTTTGTTTCAAAATAAAAATACTCGTCATGATTTGGAATATCGCATTATTTTACCTGATGGAGGCGAAAAATATATCCGTGATAGGGCAACTTTAATTTTTGATAATCAGGGTAAACCCATTAGACTTGATGGAATTATTACTGATATTACTAAAAGTAAAAATACTCAAATACAGTTAAAAAAGAGTGCAGCACAATTTAGAGATTTATTTGATTTTGCCCC
>CAZWLZ010000348.1:0-3996 GCA_964634505.1 uncultured bacterium
CCTCTGACCGTAACTAAATCAATTTGTTGACGGTAATAATCAACACTTTTCACATCAATTTCAACTTTATCACCTAAACGGTAAGCAGTCCTATTTTTACGCCCTACTAAACAAGTATGACGAGGACGATGTTCATACCAATCATCTTTTAATGAACTAACATGAACTAAACCTTCTACTAAAGAATCTTCAATCTGAACAAAAAAACCATAAGATTGAACACCAGTAATTAAACCATTAAAAGTTTTACCCGTGCAATCTTTCATTTTTTCCGCTTTTTTCAATCCAGCCAAATCGGTTTCTGCGTCTTCAGCTATTTTTTCTCGATCATTCAAATGAACTACCAAAGAGTGTAAATCAGCCTCTAAATTGGCTTGAATTGTAGGGGGTAAAACATTCCATTTAATTTCACCATGACAACTACTGCTATGTAAATCAACTCCTTTTTTAACTAAACTTTGACGGCGATCGCGTCCATGTTCAAATAAAGCCTTTAATACTCTTTGTATTTGTAAATCAACATAACGTTGTCCAGGTGAAACACAGTGAGTATAAACATCATAAGCTAAACCAAAATGAGGTGCAGGATGCAAAATATATTTATTAGATTTTAACGAAGATAATAATAAATAATGAAGCACTTTTTCATAGTCAGACTTAGCAAATTCTTGAGTTAATTTGTAATAATCTAAAGGTAAAATTTCTTCATCTTCTGATAATTTTACATCTAAGCCTAAATTTGCCCCTAATTTTAACAAATCCTCTAATTCATCCCAATCAGGTTTGGCTTGAGTACAATAAATAGCAGGTAATCCCAATTCTGCTAAATGTTCAGCTACTACTTTTCCTACTAATACCATAATCTCTGTTAACAAAGATAAAACTGGTAATTTTGAGTAACTAACAATTGCCCCTAAACGTCCTTCATCTTTAAAATAAGAAGTTACATCATCTAAAGAAATATCAAATCCTCCTCTTTGTAGTCTTTGGGCTTTCACTAAAGGACTTAAATTAAAGAAAATTTGATTAAGTATAGTTAAAACCGATTCTAATTCTGGTTCGGTTTTTCCTAAACTAATCATTGATTGAATTTCTTTATAAGTTAGTTGACAATCTACCCTAATTATGCTCGGTTTAATGTTATATTCTATAACTTGTCCTTTGTCATCAAATATCAAAAAGACAGAAATGGTTAAGCGATCTTGATGAGGCAATAAAGAGGAAATTTCTTGTAAGTAAGGAGGTAACATGGGAATAATTTTATCCCCTAAATGAATGGTAGTTGCTCTTTTTTTTGCTTCTCGATCTAAAATGGAATCGACTTCAAGATAATGAGCTACATCGCTGATATGTACTCCTAATTCCCAGTTATTTTCTGGTGTTTTTTCTAAAGTAAAAGCATTTTCAATAAATAAATTTAATTCAGGAGAAAATTCTTGTTGAATGGTAATAGTTAATTTATCTCTCAAATCTAATCTTTTTTCAATTTCTTCGTTGCTAATGCCTTCTATTAGTGTACTTTGGGCTTGTAAAACTTTGGGAGTGAAATCGTGAGGTAAATCGTGTTTTGAACAAACTATATCCGTATCCGCTGCCCCTTCTGGATCTGCCCCTAATACTCTCATTACTTTTCCTTGAGGGGGATATTGTCCGATAGGGTAACGAGCAACGGCTACATGAACGAGATGATTAACGGCCGCTTCTAAATTTTTATCCTCTTGATCTTTTAAATCTAATTCAAATAATAAACGATCATCTAAAGGCACGGCGTGATACTCTTCATTATCTTTGACAATTCTGGCTAATACAGAAGGGTTTGCCCTTTCGATAATTAATTTTACTTCCCCTTCTGGCGATCGCCTTCTCGTGCCTTCTTTAATAATTTTAATTAAAACTCGATCTCCATTCCAAGCATTACTAAGATGACTTTCACGAACATAAATATCATCAGCATCTTCTTCTCCTTGAATAGCAAAACAAAATCCCTTACTTGAACAACGCAATTTTGCTTCTACCACATCAGATTCATAAACTCTGCGATATTTACCAAACTCTTTAGTAACAACGTTAATTTTTTCTAATACATCTAAAACTACTTGTAATTTTTCGATGCTTTCTGTGTCGTCACAACCTAATTTTTTTTCTAATGCTTTACCCGCCATTAATTTATCTTGACTTAAATGGGAAAGCAATGTAGCGATCGAAAATTCCATGACCATATTTGATACTTGCTGATGTTGAATAATGGACAATTGACAATCAATGTTTAGTTCTTTGAGCATAAACTATCAACTATCAATTGTCAACTGCGATTTATACTTCGGCGTTAATAAATGGTAACAAAGCTAATAAACGAGCTTTTTTAACTGCTGTAGTTAAATCTCTTTGTTGACGGGCAGTTAAACCAGAAAGACGGCGAGGAATCATTTTTCCTCTTTCACTAACGAATTTTCTTAATAATTCTACGTCTTTGTAATCAATGGGTTGTTTTGGGGGAATGGGAGATAAACGTTTACGATAATAAGCCATAATTTTTAACGATTCTTTTCTTTAATCTTTAGGTAATATATAATTTCAACTTATTTAAGTTCTTTATGAACTGTATGTTTGTTGCAATGGGTGCAGAATTTTTTTAATTCCATTCTGCCGGTAGTGTTACGTCTATTTTTCATAGTAGTATATCGAGATACACCCTTGGATCGCTTATCTAGGTTGGTGCGACATTCAGTACATTCCAGGGTGATAATAATACGAGCGCCTTTTTTACTTGCCATATTGATAAAATGCTTAATTATACACAAACTATAATTATGTCATATTTATGTTAATTTTTGCAATTATTTTTATTGTTTTTTTCAATATTAAGGGCTTTTTCTTGGGTGATAATTACTAGGTGTTTTTGTGCTGGGATTGAGTTGAGTATTTAGCTTCTATTGCTCGGAAGTTTTTAATCAGAAATTATATTTTAACGAGTAAATTAGTACCGTGAGTATCTGTGCCACAAGTTTGTAATAAATTATATTTTTCCGCCATCTGTTTAACTTTAATCATGGGATTTGGGCTAGATTGCCAAGGATTGGAATTGTCATAAGAGTAATAAACTTCTACCCCATCTATGCCTAATTCATAAGCCTCGCAGATTAATTCAACCGATGAGCGTCGATAACGGGCAGGATGGGCTAATACAACTAAAGCTCCTGCTTGGTGTAATATTTTGATTATCGTTTCTGCTGAGGCCGCTTCTCCTAAAGGGCGAACGCCATTAAGATAGGGTAGTAAAAGCGAGTGATTAGGATTAAAACCGTAACCTAAAATGTGTACTTCCGTATTATTTAAGTTAGCGGTTATTTCCACTCCTGTCCATAAATGAGGTAATAAAGCATAAGGATTTTTTACTTTTATTTGCTCTAAAAAATCATTTGCTTGTTTAAAACCGTCAACACTATGATGATCGGTAATAGCAAAACCTTTTAACCCAATATCCATAGCCTGTTGTAGTAAATCAAGGGGAGTTAATTTGCCATCTGAACAAATGGTGTGCATATGAAAGTTATAGTTATAAGGGCAAGAATAAGCATCAATGTTACTAAATACTCTCCTTAAAGTATCGGTGTCTTGATAGGTTATAAATGTTGAGTCTAAGACTACTGATTTTTTTGTCATTTTCACAGATGACCATCCAAATATTTCAAATTGTTAAGTTTAATCTAACAAAAATTTACAAAAATTGTCTTTTTATTTTAACTGATAATTTTGCAAAAGGAATTATAAAGTGTTAGTAGCCTCAATTTGTTCCCCTTAATCCACCAACTTTGGGGTAAGAAAACCAAACTCCCCCCATAATGAGTCGGGCTGTTTCATTCTCAAGTAAATGAGGAGAGAGGGAAATGGGGAATTAGGGGAAAAAAAGAAGTAATAGAGGAAAAAATCGACAAATTTAGTTTTTTTTTCGACATTAGGAAAAATTTGAGCTATTTCAAAAATTGTCATAGCAGT
>CAZWLZ010000349.1:0-3964 GCA_964634505.1 uncultured bacterium
CCACCGCCAACTGGTGATGGATAATTTAAAAAGACTTTTGGGTAAATCTCTAATTTCATCATTAATATCAACCCAAAACCAGAGGGAAATAGCAATTAAAATTTTAGCGAAAAAAGCGGTTAAATAGCCTATTTGCCATACGGGAATTAGTAAATAAAAAGAAAATAAAGATAAACTAGCTACTCGCCAATAAATGGTTAATAAACGTTGAATGGAAATGGTTTTTTGTAAAGTTGCCCAAATAGTTAAAATGAGGGGAATAAAAATAGAAAGTAACAGAGATAAGCGAAAATCTGTCCAAGCAATAGACATTAAAAAAATTTTTTCCATAATTGAATTAAATTAACAAGATTCTTGATTTTAGCAAGATAAGGGAAAAAAACAAAAATTAAGGTGAGACTAGCCCACCTTAAAAAATTTTACCAAAATTCAATTTTAGTCGTCATAAAGTTTGCATTCTGGTGCGTCTGGATTATCATCACAAAATCTTTCTAAAGAATTTTTAGGTGTTTCATTTTGACGTTGGTGGGCAGCTTCTGCTTGTAATTCTTCTAGGTTATCAAAAGCAACGGCACATTCTGATTGTGTACCAGTTTTACAGGCTTCTCTGGCTTCTTCTAATTGTTGTTCTATTTTTTCTTGAATATTACTCATTTGGTATTTATCCTTAATTTTAATTTTCTCTTTTAATTTATAACAGGTAATTATTTATTTTAACTATTTTTTACACATAATTTTATTTTATCTATAACTTTGTTTTTTTTCTTTAATTTGGCGATCGCCAAATTTTCTGCTTATAATCCTGTTAAAACTTATTTTTAATTACACTGAAAAATTAACAAATTATCTGAGATTGTATTTATTCTTGAGAATTAATACAATATACCTCAAGAAAATTAAAATGAGTAAAAAATTAATTATGAATATAGAAAAAGAAACGAAAAATATTGCTGTATTTATTGATTTTGAAAATATTGAGCCTCATAATATTCAACTACAGATATTAATTGATAAATTAAAAGAAAAAGGAAGATTAATAGTTAAAAAGGCTTACGCTGATTGGGGACGTTATGGTGGTCGAAAAAAAGAAATGCTCGAAAGTTCTATCGAATTGATTGAATTGCCTTCTCATAATGCTAGAGGGAAAAATTCTGCTGATATAAAATTAGTGGTTGATGCTTTGGAAACAGTTTTTACAAAAGATCATATTAATACTTATACAATCGTCTCAGGTGATAGTGATTATATTCCTTTAATTTCCAAATTGAGAGAATATAACAAATATGTAATCATAATATCTTATGATGCTAATAGTACGAATCCTTTAATTAAAAATTATTGTGATGAATTAATTTATTATTCTAGTATTGCTGGATTAGCGGATATTCAAAAAGATTTGAATTTAGCTTATCAACTTTTGATTAGAACGATTAATGTTCTTGAAGAGGAAGGAATACAAAAAAGAGGCTCTCAAGTTAAGCAACATATGAAGTTGTTAGATTCATCTTTTGATGAGTCTAATTTTGGATTTCAACAATTTAAAAAGTTTTTGGAAAGAGCTTCTAAGGATAAAATAATTAATTTACAAGATATTGGCGAAGGAGATCATTTAATAAGTTTAACTATTTCAACGGAAGAAAATAATCTTGTTAATTTGCCCGCTACTGTTGAAAACAATACAATTATAGAACATTTAGTTTTTTGGTCAATACGAGCTAATTTAACGTCTGATCATAACAGAATCTTAATGGGGCGACTTAATGAAACTCTTAGAGAATTTAATCCCAGTTTTAATATAATTAATTACAATATTTCAAAAAATAGAGGTTTTAAAGGTTTTATTGATCATTTTTTTCAGCAAAAGGGATTTTTAGAAATTGAACTAAATGATAAAAATGAAACTTGGTTAACTCCTACCTCTGTATTTGAAAATGCTTATAATTCCACTGAAGCCCCTGATAAATTTAAATATGTAAGGTTAAAAATATTATTAATGAAATTAGGTTTAGTCTGTAATTCTCAGCAAATAGGATTGTTTTATCTTACTTTTTCTAAAATATTGAATCAACTTGAAGGAAAATCAATTATTATCATTGATCTATTGGACAAAATTACTAAAGAGTTATCAGATTCTTTTTTAGAAGAAAAATTTACTCCCAATATGTGTAAAAAAATAATGAATATTTTAATCAAAAATCAAAATATTAAAGATGCTCAAGGAAATCCTATTGAAGATATAAATGCCACAATCAATAATGTTAATTTAGTTTCTATTGAACAAGTATTAGAAGATTTTAAAGAATTAATTAAGATGGAAATTGAGCAAGAATTTAATGAAAAAATAGAAGATGAAACCATATTAGAATTTTTATTTTCTGTCTGAAAATTTATATTTTGTCAGGGTAGAATTTGAGTTTAAATAGGAAATCTTTTCATTTTGGAGATCGCCTCTTTCGCTGAGTTAATTAAATTATGAGAAACTCCAGTTACTTGAGGAATTTGCCATAATACATCCACTGTACGGCGTAAAATTCTTACTAAATCACCTTCATCTAAAGTAGTATTCTCACACAAATCAGACCAAGAAACCCCCAAACACCAAGCCTCTACAATACCAATTAAATCTCTCTCTAACCATACGGGAATAGTAATATCTCGTTTAAATTGGGCTTGATTTAATCTTCTTCTTAACTCTTGTAACTCTTTATTCGGATTGTAAGGAGAATTTGGCATTTTTTGTAATCCTAAAACATCTAAAACCTCAGGAGAAGGAGAATAATTTGACCATATTTCAAAGCGTGGTGGTTCAGTAATTAAAGCGGCGATCGCCGCAGCCAAATGATTAGGTGCAAGAAAATC
The DNA here is from genome assembly GCA_964634505.1 of uncultured bacterium. Taxonomy (GTDB): domain Bacteria; phylum Cyanobacteriota; class Cyanobacteriia; order Cyanobacteriales; family Cyanobacteriaceae; genus CAZWLZ01. The sequence goes on from CAZWLZ010000349.1 coordinate 2,860, forward strand.
TAAGCGTTTTGACATCAAAGCTAAACCTAACCATAACTCATTTTCCCCTCGAATAACAGAGGCTGCCTCTCCTAAAGTAGTAGGAGAAAAATCATCTAAAGCCCCAAATTCTCGTAAAATTTCTACTAAAGCCATAAATTCGTGCCAATAATATGAACTATCAGTTTTATGACGTTGATATTGAGCTTGTATTTTTTCTAATTCTTGTTTTAAATCTTGTCTTTTTTGATAACTTTTTAAAATTTTAGAAAGATTATTTACGGCTTTTAAAGGATGGCTAGAAAATTCTTTTTCTACTAAGTCAATACGCTTTTCTTGTTCAGTAATTTCTAAACTGGTTAACTCAGATTCAATCTTATATTCCTCAATTAATTTAGTGACAAATTCTGTTGATTCATTACTCATTAACCACTTACCTAAATGAATATTTTCTAAAGTAGGAATCTCTACATTAGCAATAAGTGAATTAGGTATCGAACCTTCATTTATATCAAAAACATCACTTTTTGCTACAATATACCAATAGTTATCAACTCCTAGGCATAAGAGATAAGGTGTTTTCCCTGAACCAGAAATATGAGCCATAAAAACAACATTACCCGCATAATTATGTTTTTTATGTTGTCCTTTAATGGTTAAAATTGCTCCTATATTTAAAGTGTTTAAAAAAGGAAATATTTGCTCTTTTCTTTGTTGTACTAAATTGCGTTGAAATAGAGTTAATAATTTTTTTTCTTGCTTTAATCTTGCCCCTAATTTTTCATAACTAACTAAATCTTTCGTATTAATTTCTGCTAATTCTATTTCTAATTTGGTCAATTCTGTGGTATAATAACTGATTGCTTCCTCTTCTGGTTCAAGTTGTAATCTAGCTAAATATTCAGCAAAACTCATCTCTAATAACTGTTTTGCCTCTTTAATAGTATGTTTTTGCAACAAATTTAAAACCATACCATAACTAGGAGTAAACCAACTACGCAAAGGTTCAGCTTCTGATTGAGCTAATCTAGCCCCCTCAAATGCCCCTTCAAACTTAGTTTGAATCACTACAACGTATCCTACCTTATCCATACCTCTACGCCCTGCTCTTCCCGCAATTTGAAGG
>CAZWLZ010000350.1:0-3957 GCA_964634505.1 uncultured bacterium
AGAAAAATTATTTTACATTTTATTTTACTTGAAATGTTATCCCACATTTGATTTACCAGCAGTATTATTTGACTGAGATCAATGATCACAAGCAAATCGTTGGGTGCATCGTTGACAAGAAATATTCGAACGGGTATTAGGGTGTGTCATCAATTAGCTGGTACTCCTTGTTGGAACTGGATTCTGGCTTTAAACCCATTTTTGATAGGTAGTTATTAAAGTCTTACTATGACTGGATCCTAGATTTAAATGATGACACGCCCTAGGAGAAAAAAAGGTATTACCCTTGAGAAAAATAACCAGTATTGATCAATTTAGAGAGTATTTTATGTCTTAACAATAACCCTAGCGCTATAACAGCTGGTGACTTATGGAACTATTATTTAGAGGTAGCATAACCATTAATTTAGAGTAGAAGAAAGCTGTAATTCCTAAAATACAATCAATTTAGCTTTTTCTTATTTTCCAACAGATCTAATAAAAATCAATGAAATGTCACTTAAACTTTCCAAAAGATTCTCTCAAATCGCCTTTTAGATGAAACTCATTGGCGATCGCCTCTACCGTGCAATTAATAGTAATAAAGAGATTCCTTTCATGTCAAAAAAGTAATCAAAAGAAACAATTTTGACCGATTCTGTTGTCTCTATTCCCTTAAATTTTTGATATTTCTGCCAAAGTCATCTTTAAAAAGAAAATGAGGTACGTAAAGCCCCTACCCATAAAGGATCACGATCATTTTCTGGATTAATTCCAACCCATACAGCTGGAGTAATAGAAATATTATCATTTAATTTAAAAACGTAAAAAGTTTCAAGCAATAAAGGAGTATCTTCAGTAGCAACAATATCAGTAGGAACATTATTTTTATTAGTTAAAGTGGAAGCATAAGGAGGACTTCCAATACTAATCGCACCTAAATTACCCTCTTGAAAAAGGTCGGGAAAAGCTAAACTAATTTTCCAATTCCAAATTTCAGCATAATCACCCTCTCTTAAACCACCATCAGCTTTAGAATAAGTAAACATACCCCAACCAGAAAGATTAATACGAGGATTTAATTGCCATGATCCAATTACGGCATAATGATCAGAAGAGGCCGCATTACCATCAAAAGGATCATCAGTATTAGCTACCCCGGTATAACCTAAGAGAGAAAATTCGCTAAAATTACCTGTCCCACTGTAATCATGGGCATAAGCAAAAGCGATTCCTGTATTATCATTAATTTGATAGGTTAATTGAGCAGCTATATCATATCTTCCATTAAATAAACCGTTACCACTTTCAGGATTACTACCATTAAGGGCAGAATAAACAACACCAAAATTTAATTTATCGGTAATATCAAAATAAGCACCAAATCCAGGCCCACTGTAATCATTAATTAAATAAATTGGTGCTAAAGAGGGGAAAAAAGCGACAGAACCTGTTGTAAAATCAGCAGTATAAGGTGATAAAGGATTGGAAACATCATCAAGAGTAATTTTTGATCCTGCTAACCAAAATTTTAGGCGATCGCCAACAGGGAAGCTATACTGTAATTTATTCAAGGCAACTTGATTATCTTCTCCACCACTAAAATTAAAATCAGTTAAATTACTACCTCCCCTACCAAAATAAAAATTACCTGCTTGTAAACGAATTTTTAATAAATCTTTACCACTAAAGCTGGTGTCTAAATCAAGACGAGTTCTATAATTAGCCGTAATTTGTCCATCAGTAATAGGAGTACCTTTAGGTTCACCAATCGCAGCGGTTTCGTTGCCCCACACACCTGAAAAAACCATAATACTTTCTCCTCTTAAAGTAGTGGTAGTAGAAAAAGTATGATCTTCTAAAAAGGAAATTCGACTTTCTAAGTTATCGACACGACTTCCTAAAGCATTTAATTCAATTTGATATTCTTTTGTTAATTTTTTTAAAATCTCTAAATCTTCTTTGGTAACGGTCATTCCTTCTTGTAAAATTCTCTCCATTGAATCTAAACAAGCATTTAAGCCTGCGGCAAATTCATAACGACTCAAAGCCCTATTACCTCTATAGGTGCGATCTGGATAGCCCACAATACAACCATAACGCTCAACTAATCCTTTTAAGGCTTCATAAGCCCAATCTGTGGGGTTAACGTCTCTTAATTGAGAAACGCTGTTAATTTGCTCGATGGAATCATTTTCTAATTCTGATAAATCAAAAGTTGATTGGGCTTTAACGGATTTGTCATTGATAAGATTAACAAGAATTAAGATTGCAGGGAATAATAGTAAATTTTTTAACATTTTTTCAACTTTTTTTAATGATTTATTAATAAATAATCATTAATCAAGAATAAATTTTGTTTTATTTGAACATTATTAGAACTATATTTAATTAACCCAAGTTGCTACCTAATCTTAAAATTATTATGAACGTAACCTTGAACAAAAGTTCACCTCTTAAAGCTAAAGTCAGCTGAAGCTGTCTAAAAATAATGATCTCATCATAACATTCTCAGCTATAAATTATTATTTATCTTAAAAGGCGATCGCCAAAAATTATTATAAAATATTTCATCATCTTTAAAATTGCTAAAACCCGTTTTAACGGGTTAAGGGTTTTTTTAGCTAATTTCTACCAAACAATAAGGCTTTGAGACAAAGATAGAATAATAGTTTCAGCTTCTCCCGAACTCACGTTAATTAGCTCTTTTTTTATGAGAATAAACACTAATTATTCCCAAAAATAATAATCCAAAAGTAAAATTACTTTCAGGCACAGAAGTTGTATTAATCTTCTCAAATTCAATGGGAGTGCCGAATAAAAAAGTACCATTAGGAGCGAAAATTTGATCTAAACTAAACACAAGATTCGGGGAAATTTCTACTTGAGAAATAACTTTTCCTCCACTCCTAGTGGGGCAACCTAAAGGACTGTTATTGCCCGTATAAAAATTATCAGATTGCCATTGCAAAGCCAGATCACAACTATTATCAATTATATTTTGAACTTCAATTTCTCTTTGATATTCTGGTTGATTACAAAGTCCTAAAACAGAGTTTTGATTAACAAAAGAATAAACACTAAGATCAACAACATTATTACCTTGATTAAAACTATAAAAACGGCTTCTTAATAAAGAATTTGTTTGCTCAAAACCGCCAATTCTTTGCTCTAAATAAATTGGTCTTGTTGATGTAATATTACCTGAACCAACTAAATTAACCGAGCAATTTGTCATAGTTAAATAAGGAATATTCGGGGTTGTCGATACTTGATTATTGTTATCAAATATACCTGTGAAAAAATCAGCAACTTGATTAACTTGTATCTCTGGTGATGGTTGAGCTTTAACTTGATTAATTATAGTTAAATTAACAGTTAACATTAATAGCCCAGTGGAATATATGTTTAAATTCATAAATCTAATTTTTCGGTGAATTTATTTTACATAATTACCTAGACAAAATTAATTGATAATAGGATTTACGCCTTAGTGTCTCCAAAATCGCCCAAGTTTGGAGCAATCAGAATTAAAATCCCCCAGTTTTGGGGGTTGGAGGGCTTAATTTTATCTTTTTGTGTAAGTCCTGAATAATAAAGGTGAGCAAAATTTTGCTCACCTAAGTATCAAAAATTAAACCGTAGTTAATTCTTTTTCTGCTTTAACTTCCTTACTGTTAGCTTCAGAAGGAGGTACAACTTGCCAAAAAATAGGCAAATAATCATCCCAATTATCCAAAATTAATTTACCTTTTTCACTACCAGTTTTAGCGACATGATTGGTAATTAACTCTTTTAATTGATTTTCCCCTTCTTTGGTAGCAATACGTTGAATTTTGACAATTTCAGGGTTAACTTTAACCTCAAAATTACCGTCTTCATCTAAAAAGTAGGCTAAACCGCCAGTCATTCCTGCACCTACATTACGCCCAACGCTACCTAAAACTACCACTAAACCACCTGTCATATATTCACAAC
>CAZWLZ010000351.1:0-3953 GCA_964634505.1 uncultured bacterium
GAACCCACCTTCAAAACAAGGGTTATCAACCTCCACCGGAGGAAATTGATGAGATCCTTAGTTTTTGAGGATAATACATGGTTAGTTTATGAAGAATTACGCCAAAAAGATAAAAAATTACATACGATTCTTTGTAAACTGTTAAAAGAAATGCTCTGTTCAGATCCCAGTAAAGGATTAGGAAAACCTGAACCTTTAAAACATAATCTATGATGAAGAAAATTTACTTATGAAGAATTAATCGCCAGGGATAAAACCAGTTTAGATATATTTTGGTTAAAAGATCACAGTTTAACCGATTTAGATAACTTACCAGAACCCGATGTTTTAGCATTAGAAATAGTAGAAAATATTGAAGCAGGTTTAGAAAACTTTAGAGCTATTGTTTCTGCTTTAGATTAATAGTAGAATTTTCAACGATCAAGAGCAAAAATTGAAATATTAATGGGTTACCAATGCCCACAAACTCAAAATGTGTCTTTTAGATATTTCTAAAATTTTTGATAAAATGATCATTAAATAATTACATATTGATCAATGCAACAATCAGATAATTTAGAGCAATCTTTAAAACAATATTTTGGTTATGAAAGATTTAGAGATGGACAAAAACAAGTTATTCAAGAAACATTAGCCAATCGAGATGTTTTAATTCTTATGCCTACGGGAGGAGGCAAATCTATTTGTTTTCAATTACCAGCTTTATTAAAATCTGGTTTAATGATTGTCATTTCTCCCTTAATTTCTTTAATGCAAGATCAAGTAGATGCTTTAATAGATAACGGAATAGGGGCAACTTTTCTTAATAGTAGTGTTAATATTCAAGAAAGAAAAAAACGAGAACAAGAAATTTTAACGGGCAAAATCAAATTACTTTATTTAGCACCAGAAAAAATTTTTTCCGAAAATTTTGTCCCCTTTTTAAATCAAATTGTTCAAAAAATTGGAATTTCAGCTTTTGCTATTGATGAAGCTCATTGTATCTCTGAATGGGGACATGATTTCCGTCACGAATATAGAAAATTAAAACTATTAAGAAAAAATTATCCTCAAATACCTATCTTGGCTTTAACCGCCACAGCCACAGCAAGAGTACAAAAAGATATTATTGAACAATTAGCTCTCCGAAATCCTTATATACATATTTCAAGTTTTAATCGTCCCAATCTTTATTATGAAGTACAACAAAAATCTTCTCGTAGTTATAGTCAATTATTAAGAATTATTAAAACACAAAAAGGCTCGGGAATTATTTATTGTTTTAGTCGAAAAAGTACAGAAGAAGTAGCCTCAAATTTACAACAAGATCAAATTTCAGCTCTTGCTTATCATGGAGGCATGACAGATGAACAAAGATTAAATAATCAAACTCGTTTTATTAGAGATGATGTACAAATTATTGTAGCAACGATCGCCTTTGGTATGGGTATAAATAAACTTGATGTGCGTTTTGTCATTCATTATGATTTACCCCGTAATATTGAAGGTTATTATCAAGAATCAGGAAGGGCTGGAAGAGACGGAGAAATATCCAATTGCATTTTATTATATAGCTACAGTGATATTAGAAAAATCAATTTTTTTATAGATCAAAAAGAAAATAAACAAGAGCAAATAATTGCCAAAGAACAACTAAATAAAATGTTAGAATACGCAGAATCTGATTATTGTCGGCGTACTACTCAACTAAGTTATTTTGGCGAAAAATTTCAGGGTAATTGTAGTAAGTGTGATAATTGCTTAAATCCAAAGCCCATCGAAGATTGGACGATTGAATCACAAAAATTTTTGTCTTGTGTAGCACGGACGAATGAAAAGTTTGGCATGAAACATATTATTGACGTTTTAAGAGGTTCAAGAAATAAGAGAATTTATGAAAATGGACATCATTTATTATCAACTTATGCTATTGGTAAAAATCGAACAGCAGACGAGTGGAAATCCTTAACTCGTTCACTTCTTCATCAAAATTTAATGACAGAAAGTAAAGATAGTTATCGGGTTTTAAAACTGAATAATAATAGTTGGGATATTTTACGTAAAAAGAAAAATGTTTATATTCCTGTTAATAAAACTTCTGCTGATCAAATTTTAAATAAATATAGTGCAAAAATATTAGAAACAGAGATGTTATTAGATATTTTGAAAAAATTAAGAAAAAATTTAGCTGATAGAGAAAATATTGCTCCTTATGTTATTCTTGGTGATTCTACTTTAAAAGTGATGGCACAATTAAAACCACAAAACTTAGATGAATTAAAAAATTTCTCTGGTTTTAATGAATATAAATTAAATAAATATGGCGATTATTTTATATCAGAAATTAGAGCCTTTTCTCAAGATCAAAAATTACCCATAGCTATACCTAAACAAACTCATATAGCAACTTTACAACTATATCAACAAGGTTTAAAAATAGAAGAAATTGCCAAACAAAGGGGTTTAGCTACCAGTACAATTGCTTCTCATTTAAGTGAATTAATCGAATTAAATCAACCTATCAAAATTAATGATTTCGTAAATTCTCAGAAGCAAAAAATGATTATTCAGGCTATTGAAAAATTAAGTTATGAAAAATTAACACCAATTAAAGAGGAATTAGGGGAAAATTATACCTATGATGAAATTAGATTAGTTAGAGCTTGGTATATTCGTCAACAAACAAATTAGCATACTAATGTGAAAATAAAATTATCTTTTCACATTAGGATTGAAAAATTCACTCAAACCTTCTCCCAATAAAGATAAACCCGTTACTAAAAAACTCATTGCTAATCCTGGGAAAAAAGCCGTCCACCAAATACCAATAGGTAATCCATCTAAAGCTAACTTTAAATCATGTCCCCATTCTGGCACTTCATCAGGTAAACCCAAACCTAAAAAACCCAAACCACCTAAAATTAGAATGGCATCAGCCGCATTTAAAGTAAATAAAACAGGTACACTTTGAACTACATTAAAAAAGAGGTATTTCGATAAAATTCTACTAGAAGAAGCCCCCATAGCTTGAGCTGCCTCAATAAAAAGTTCTGTTTTTACGCTAACAGTATGATTTCTCACCACTCTATAGTATTGAGGAATATAAGAAATTGAAATGGCGATCGCCGCGTTGACAATGCCTCTACCAACTACAAAAGCAAGGGTTACAGACAGAAGTAAACCCGGTAGAGTATAGATGGTATCCATCAAAAATAGGAGAATCTTATCAAGTTTACCCCCAAAATAACCACTAATTAAACCAAGAGGTACTCCAATAATTAAACTAAGAATAGTAGCTAAGAATACAACTTTTAAAGCAACTTGAGAACCATAAATTGTACGAGAAAAAACATCATAACCCTGTCCATTAGTGCCAAAAATATAAGTAAAATTAGGAGCTTCATTAATAGGATTACTTAAAGATTCTAAAGGATTTTGTATAGCATCAATATTTTGTAAAATAGGAGCAAATAAAGCAATTAAGAGAAAGAAAATAGTAATTCCTAATCCTATTAACATTAATAATTCAGATAAATTAGGATTAAAAAACTTTTTTAAAAGTAATTTTGACGCAGTCATTAAATTTAAGTAATAAAGAATAAAGTAAAAAAATAATTAATATTAATTTGAGCAAAATATTATTGATAGCAAAAAATTTTAGATTGAAGTCAAGTTATTAATAGATATACAGAAAAGAAAATTAGTCAAACATTATTTTATTCCCTTCATAAGGGGATTTGGGAATCAGATTTTCTTAAGTATCTCATTCTTTGCTATAAATTAAAATAAAAATAATTAGGATTGTAACAAAATTTATGACCACACAAGAAATAGAAAATACAGAATCTGATACAGAAAAAGATTATTGGGAAGAAATTCCAGATGAAGCACAAATGACATTTTTCGATCATCTTGAAGAATTACGACAACGTCTTTTTGCCATATTAATCGTTGTCTTCATTGGAATAGTTATT
>CAZWLZ010000352.1:0-3949 GCA_964634505.1 uncultured bacterium
CTCTTTATCATCTTCTCGACACTTTGGGTACACTTATTCAAGTTTATGAGGAAGAATATGTTACTATTCCAGATTGTGATGGAAATGAGATGTTATCTTATTTGATAGATCAACATGGACTCAATTTATCAGATTTCCCTGAAATTGGTACTTCAGAAACCATCGAAGCAATTTTAACCAAAAAGCAATTTTTAACTTCTGCTCAAATTAAAAAATTAGCCCAGCGTTTTCAAGTTTCACAGCAAGTATTTTTAGATAAACATTAAAATTAGGGAGATTAAAAGCTGAATATCGTCGCCAATAATCGCAGAATTTGATTGATTCTTAAATTTATAAATAATTAACAATAAAAAAATGGGAAAAACAGAGATTATTAATTCATTAGCAAACATGATCAATGGCGATCGCCAAAATAAATTTAGATGAACATGATCAGCTTTGTAGTATCACAATTGAATAAGCTAAAGAAAAAGTAGAATTTCCTGAAATTGAAGATGAAACAGTTACTGTATAACTATTTTTAATACAATTTTCCATACAACTATCAAAAAAATAATCAGTAGTCTTTATCTTTCTATAACCGTATTCAAAGTATAATTTTAAAAATGTTAGGTAAAACTCACTGAAAAATTAAGATAAAAAGAAATGAATCAACAGCCAAAAATAATTGTTTTAGATGATGACCCTACGGGTTCTCAAACGGTACATAGTTGTTTATTATTGATGCAATGGGATATTGATACTTTACGCTTGGGTTTAAAAGATGATTCTCCCATTTTTTTTATCTTAACTAATACAAGAGCGTTAACTCCTTTACAAGCTGAAAATATTACTAGAGAAGTATGTCATAATCTTAAGTTGGCGATCGCCTTAGAAGGTATCAAAGATTTTTTAGTGGTAAGTAGATCAGATTCTACCTTAAGAGGTCATTATCCTATCGAAACTGATGTAATTGCTGAAGAATTAGGAGGTTTTGATGCTCATTTTTTAATTCCAGCCTTTTTTGAAGGAGGTAGATTTACTCGTGATTCTATTCATTATTTAATGGTTAATGGAATGGCAACCCCTGTTAATGAGACTGAATTTGCTAAAGATTCTGTTTTTGCCTATTCTCATAGTTATTTACCTGATTATGTGGCAGAAAAAACTCAAGGTAAAATTACTGCCAATCAAGTCACAAGATTTTTACTAGCAGATTTAAGAGCTGGTGTCAAGGAAAAGTTACAAACCTTAAATAATAATCAATGTGTAGTAGTTGATGCTGAAAAACAAGAAGATTTAGATCAATTTTCTGAAGATTTATTATTTGTGGCATCTCAAGGGAAAAAGTTTTTATTTAGAAGTGCCGCCAGTATTTTAACTTCTTTAGCAAGATTGGGAAAACAACCTATTCCTGCAGAAAAAATGGCTGAGTATAAATCTAATCATAATTCAGGCATAATTTTAATAGGTTCTCATGTTAATAAAACTACCCAACAATTGCAACAATTATTAATAGAATCTGATCTTATTTCTGTGGAGGTTAATGTTGTTTTATTAAGAGATAATCCAGACACAAAAAATCAAATTTTAACTGATTGTTTAACTAAAATTAATGATGCTTTTTCTTTAAATAAAACGGCTGTAATTTATACCAGCAGAGAAGAATTAAATTTTTCAACTATTCAAGAAAGATTAGAATTTGGAGAAAAAGTATCTAATTTATTAATGGATATTGTCAAAAATTTACCTCGTGAAATTGGCTTTTTAATTAGTAAAGGTGGTATTACATCTAATGATGTTTTAAGTACGGGATTAGAGTTAAGATTTGCTAGATTGTTGGGTCAAATTTTACCCGGATGTTCGGTAATTCGTACCGAAAAAAATCATCCTTTATTTCCTAATTTACCAGTGGTTTTATTTCCAGGTAATGTGGGAGATGACAATGGATTAGTTACGGTTTATCATAATTTGAAATAATCTTAACTGCAAATGTTGGGTTGTTTTTTGTTTAACCTAATCAATAATTTAATGGCGATCGCCATTAAATTATTGAATAAAAAACGGTTAATATTAATTAATAACAATTATAGATAGTATTCCTCAAGATACCTCACTAATTAACAAGGGGTTTAACCCCCTTGTATTAAAGATTAAATTTAATTTTAGATTTTTGGTTGACAGAAAAGAGTATTTATGCTATGCAATTTCATTAATTACTGTTTCCAAAATTTCAGTTGCTTGATCAATTTCGGCCACCGAAACAATTAAAGGAGGCACAAAACGTAAAACTTTCATTCCTGCAGGTGCTAATAATAACCCTTTTTCCATACAATTTTTAACCAAATCGATGGAGGTAATATTAGCTTCCTCCTTAATTTCTAGCCCATTGATTAAACCCCAGCCTCTTACTTCTGTGAACAAATGGGGATATTTTTTGGCGATCGCCCGTAAACGAGTGCGTAATTGTTCACCTCTGGCTTGAACATTTTGTAATAAATGATCTGTTTCAATAGTTTCTAAAACCTTTAAACCGACAGCACAAGAAAAAGGATTACCCCCAAAAGTACTTGCATGACTACCAGGGTCAAAAACATTACAAAAAGACTTACACATCATAGCACCGATAGGAATCCCCCCAGCTAAACCTTTGGCACTAGTAAAAATATCAGGTTCAACCCCTAAATTTTCATAACCCCACATTTTACCAGTTCGTCCCACACCTACTTGCACTTCATCAAATACTAATAAAATGCCCGTATCATCGCAAATTTTCCGTAATCTTAAAAAGTAGTCTAAGTTACCCGGACGTACTCCGCCTTCGCCCTGTAAAGGTTCAATCATAATAGCTGCCACTCTACGATTGCCTTCATCAATATCGGTAATCGCATCTTCAATAGCATTGATGTCATTGTAAGGCACATATTCAAACCCCGGCATTAAAGGGGCAAAATCTTTTTGATACTTAGGTTGGCCTGTGGCGGTAACAGTGGCTAAAGTCCGACCATGAAAGCTAGATTTAGCAGTTAAAATAACAGGTTCTTCTAAAAATTCTAATACCGTATGAGCATATTTTCTTACTAATTTTATGGCTGCTTCATTAGCTTCCGCCCCCGAATTACAAAAGAATACTTTATCCGCACAAGAATGTTGAACAATCCATTTTGCCAAAGCACCTTGTTCGGGGATATAATACAGATTTGAGACATGATGAAGTTTTCTAATTTGTTCTTCTATTACGGCAATTAAAGCTGGGTGAGCATGGCCGAGAGTGCAAGTAGCAATTCCAGCTACAAAATCTAAATATTCTTTACCTTCGGTATCCCATAAAAGACAACCTTGCCCTTTGGCAATAGCGATGGGAAATCGTCCGTAAGTATTCATTACATATTGATTAAAGTCATCTTGTTGAAATCCACTTTCTGGATTTTTAGTCAAAGTTGCTGATACTACCATTAATTAAGCTCCTATTTTAATTTTATTAAAATATTTTTATATTTACTTTTGAGACTTAAATTTATATTGTGTCATATTCAATTATATTGCTAACTAATTTTGATGAAATCAACACATTTATCTTAATCAATAGAAAAATTCAAATAACCTAAAAATAATTTTATTGTAATTTATTTTGGTCTTTGGTATTGTTATTCTTGTAAGGCAATGTTTAAGTTTGAGGAAGTTTTATTTTAGTATAATTTTAGAGATTAATAATTGAGTCAGTTTCAAAAAGTTCATTTATGAGAGTTAAATTTTTAAGAATTTTTCTAGGGATTTCAAGCCACGATTTGATATTTTTCTTGGATAAAAGAAGTTACTAATGCTATCTGTTCTCTTTTTAAAGATTCTAGGGCGATCATCTTTCCATTTTCATCAGAAAACTCTACTACAAAGTTCCCTGTCAGAAATATCTACTATAGCACTACGGGTTATTGTTAAGACATAACATAGAAATATTGTCTGCCATGTC
>CAZWLZ010000353.1:0-3948 GCA_964634505.1 uncultured bacterium
CATTTGATGGTAATGGCAAATTACCTTGGAAAGTAGAATGGGTTGCCAAATGGGATTATTTAGGGGTAACAATCGAAATGGCGGGAAAAGATCACTCTCAAAAAGGAGGTTCAAGAGATGTAGCAAACGGTATTTGTAATAAAGTTTTGCATAAAAAACCGCCCTTTCATTCTCCTTATGAATTTATCTTAGTTAATGGCACAAAAATGAGTTCATCTAAAGGAGTTGGTTCGAGTGCAAAAGATATGGCAGAGTTATTACCACCAGAATTATTACGCTTTTTAATGTTAAGAACTCAGCCGAAAACTGTTATCAATTTCGCTCCAAACTATGAAACTATTACTCGTTTAAGTAGAGATTATGATAATTTAATTAATAGTTATCAAGACAAAATATCTACTTCTAATAATGAACAAATAGAATTAGATAAAAATTTATTATCATTATATTATTCTCAATTAAATGAGGAAATTAAAACTTATCATACCTTTGAATTAAGTACCTTAATTTCTCTGTTACAAATACCTCATTTAGACTTAAATCAAGAAATAGAGAAAAGGGCAGAAATTGAGTTGACAGAATTTGATTGGCAAAAAATTAATCAAAAAATTACCGTAGCTCAAAAATGGTTAGCTGATTACGCTGATGATGAAGAAAAATTAATTATTTATTTCGATCAAATTCCAGAAGTTGCCAAAAATTTAACTGTTGATCAAATTAATTATTTAAAACAATTAGAAATCACTTTACAAAGTTTACAAAATTGGGAAGGAGAAGAATTACAAACAGCTATTTTTACTGCTACTAAAATTTTAGGGATGCCTCCAAATGTGGCCTTTCCTGCTATTTATTTAACCTTTTTAGGCAAAGAAAAAGGACCTAAAGCTGGTTTCTTATTTTCCTATTTAGATCGGGATTTTGTGATGAATAGAATCAAATCTGTAACCCTTTAAAAAGGTACTAGGCGTTAGGCTTTAGGTTATGTAAGAAGGTAATGGGTAATGGGTAATGGGTAATTAAAAAGTCTGTTTTTGAAATTCTAATATAATTTTGTAAGTCATAATAATAAAATCTATTAAATTAAAGCAAACCTTCTTATTTAACTAACCTAAAACTTTTTATGTAAAGTTAAATTAATAATTAAAAATTAAAAATGAATGATAAATATGCTTATTTAAAATCGCCAATTCATCAATGGAATCAAACACCTAAATTAATTGGCTTATTAACCTTGATTTTTAGTTTTGCTGTAATTCAAAAATTGACATTATTAATACCAATGATAGGGGTAACTTTATTATTTTATCTACTATCAAAATTACCCTTTTCTTTTTTATTAAATCGTCTTCGTTATCCCGGTTTATTTATCATTGCTACAGTAATTTTATTACCATTTATTTCAGGTAAAACTGTTATTTTTAGTATCGGTTTTTTATCAATCAAAGAAGAAGGAATTAAGGCTGTATTATTAATAGTTATTAGATTTCTTTGTATCCTCACAATTACCCTAGTTTTATTTAATACTGCCCCTTTTTTAACAACCCTAAAATCTTTTCAAAGACTAGGTTTATCAAGCATTATCATCGATATGATGTTATTAACTTATCGTTATTTAGATGAAATTAAAGACAGATTAATTACCATGAAAAGAGCATTACAATTAAGAGGTTTTCAACCTAAAAATATTAGTAAAAGAAACTTACAAATTGTAGCTAGTTTATTGGGTACTTTATTAGTGAGAAGTTATAATCAATCTCAAATAGTTTATGAAGCTATGATTTTAAGGGGTTATGGTTGTAAATTATCTCGAAATAAGTATCGAGAAAAAATAGATTTTTCTCATTGGTTAGGATGTTTTTTTACTATTTGTATTAGTCTAATTTTGGTATTTTTAGAAATAAAATAATTTGGTAATAATTTAAGAATTTATGACAGCAATTTTAATTGAAAATCTCGTATTTGATTACAATAATAAAAATATTTTTAATGAGTTAAATTTAACTATTTTGGCAGGAGAAAAAGTAGGTTTAATTGGTGCTAATGGTTCAGGAAAAACAACGTTATTTTTATCGATTTGTGGTATTTTAACCCCGAAAAAAGGAGAAATAATCTTATTTAACCAATTGGTAAAAAAAGGGGAATTTCGTCACGAAATAGGGTTAGTATTTCAACACCCTGATGATCAATTATTTTGCCCTAAAGTTAGGGATGATGTGGCTTTTGGTGCGGAAAATATGGGTTTAAATCCCATAGAAGTAGAAAAACAAGTTAATCATGCGTTAAAAATTACTGGAGTTAGTCATTTAATCGACCGTATTCCCCATGAATTGTCAGGCGGTGAAAAGTGTATGGTGGCGATCGCCACTGTGTTAGCTATGAATCCCAAAGTAATATTATATGATGAACCTAGTGCTAATTTAGACTTAAAAGCCCGTCGTCGTTTAATCAAATTTTTGCAGTCATCACCAGAGACAATTTTAATTTCTTCCCATGATTTAGAATTAATTTTAGAAGTGTGCGATCGAGTTATTCTTTTAAGTGATGGTAAAATTATTGCAGATGGTCAACCTAAAGACATTATGAGTAATCAAAATCTGATGGAAGCGAATAGTTTAGAAGTGCCTCCTTCTTTAAAATGTCTTTAAACAATAAATTTTTATTTTATTAAAATTAGTTAATTTTTCGTTTTATTACTTCTTAATAATTTATGTTTACTTATTTTCAAAAACAATTAATAACAAAGTATTTAATAATAACTTTATCAATTTTGATTAGTATTTTAATTAATATTAATTTAACTAAAAAATTGAATGCCCAAAATATAAATAATACTCAAATAACGGGTACTAGTGGCGGTAATATTAATAGTCAAGATTGCGGTTTTATAAGCGATAAACCAAATTATACTTTAAATTTAAGTCAAAAATCTGATTACTTAAAAGTTACTGTAAATGCTCAAGGAGGACAACCTACTTTACTTATTTTAAATAGTAATTCTCAAGATCGATTTTGTATTTTAGGTGATACTAATTCAGGAATTAATCCTCAATTTTCTGGTATTTGGGAGGCTGGAAAATATTTAATTTTTATTGGCGATCGCCTCAATAGTAATCATCCTTTTACTTTAAATATTTCTACCACTAAATAATAGGGTGTTGGGGTGTTGGGGTGTTGGGGAATACGTCAGATATGGGGTTTCCTTTTGTCAATCTAATCTAGGAAGTGGCGATCGTACTAAGCCTTACCAAAATTCATTAAAAATACTATCAATTGCTTCTTCCAATCTAGGCAAATAATTGTCAATTATAGTCCAAACCACATCAAGATCAACTCGTAGATAATCATGGGCTAAAACATTTCTAAAATCGCCAATTTTTACCCATTCAATATTTGGCTGTGAAGCCTTCCATTCCTCTGGTAACTGTTTAATGGATTCCCCCATAACCTCTAAATTTCTAAGGACAGCATCTTGAATCAAGATATTGTTCATAAAATCATTTTGGCCATTTTTTGTATAATTCTCAATTCGAGTTAAACATTCTCGAATATGAATCAAGTAAATTCTTGCATCTTTCATAACATCATTGCTTCGGCCAAAATACGCTCTTTAATAAACTCGTGTAAAGATTTAGCTGATACAACATCAACTTTTCTATCCAATAAATCTTCTAAATCATGAATTAAACCGACAGGAAACCAAGACGAAATTTTTTCTAAATCATAATCAATTAAAAAATCAATATCACTATTTTCTGTTTCTTCGCCTCTAGCTACCGAACCAAATAAACGGACATTAAAAGCTCCATGACTCGCCGCAATTTCTAGGATTTTTTCTCGCTTTTCCTGAATTAAATCTTTTAAAGACATTACTCAAACCTCGCACTCAATCATAAGTCACAGAAACGCGATCGTATTAAAAAAACAAGACCGCGATCGCACCCTCCCACC
>CAZWLZ010000354.1:0-3941 GCA_964634505.1 uncultured bacterium
TCATTTTCCTAGATATGATATGGTTTCTATGCTACTTCTAAATATAAGTTCCATAGATCACAAGCTGTTAACATTAACTTGTCATCAAATTCAGGCAGATGATTTCTATAAATATTAGATATTGCATTATGTCTTTTTATACCCGCAAAAGCATTTTCACACAATACTCTTTGTTTTGGGAATTTTTTATTCTCCTGTTTTTGTGTTTGGGTTAATTCTCCAGCTTTTGGTTTTTTATGTGACAAACGTAGATTGTCATATTCTTTCTGTTCACCTTGAAAACCTGAATCTAACAGCACTTCTATCTAATCGGGCATTCCCCCCATCAGATCATAATAGTCTTGTTCTTTTCTCCGACTAAAATTAAAAAATATCCTGCATTGGATAACTATGATATAGTCTGCTTCACTTGATTTTATCGGGAATTTGTTCAATTATTTCTTGAACAATGATTTTATCGTTTTTATCTTCAGATAAAATAATATGTAAATCTGCTTGTTGATAAAGGTTTTTTCTGTGTTCAAAAATAGTTTGTAATTTCTCTGTCATATCAGTATCTTTTAAAAGTGGTCGAGTTTGATCTTGTTTTAATCTTTTGACTAATAATTCTATGGGTGCATCTAACCAAATGATTAAGCCATAATGTAAATAACTCCAATTTTGAGGATTTATCACAATTCCTCCTCCCGTAGCGATAACACTTTTAATATAGTTAGAAGTTTCTGCTAAAACTTGAGTTTCTATTTCTCTAAAATAATTTTCCCCTTCCTCTTCAAAAATATTATTAATACTTTTTTTGGTTAATTGTTCGATAATTAAATCTGTATCTAAAAAACGATAATTTAATTGTTGGGCTAATTGTTTTCCGATGGTAGTTTTTCCTACTCCCATCATGCCAATTAAATAAATATTTAATCCTTTTACTAAATCATTCATTTTAATTTTTATAAGTTATCATCACAGTTTTTTATAATTGGCGATCAGCTTCGCTGGCACTTCGCGATCGCCAATCTATCAAATTAAGAAATTACCCTTTACTGCTCCCTTTGCAAGGGGTTTGGGGTTACATCTTCACCTATTACCTATTCCCTATTACCTATTCCCTAATTAACTTCCCACCAACCAAAAGTAGGCCCAATAAAACGAATAACTACCCAAGCTGTTGCTAATGTACCAATTCCAATCCAAGCCCCTTTAGTAGTAACTTTATAGGCTTCAGATGCTTGAGTTTTAGTTAAAGGTAACCAACTAAAAATACGCTCTTCTTTGCCATAATTTTCTCCTAAAGCCTCCTTGCGTCGTTTTGATTCACCCATAATGTTTATTTATTTTTCATTAAAATTGCCAAGAATTAATTTTATCTCAATTTAAAACTTTTTATTGATTTAAAACCCAGTTTACTAAAGTTCGTACCCCAAAACCTGTACCACCTTCATTGTTTGTGATACCGTTAGGTTTATCCGTCCAAACTGGCCCTGCTATATCTAAATGAGCCCAAGGGGTTTTTTCAACAAATTTTTCTAAAAATAAAGCGGCTGTAATCGAGCCACCATAACGAGGACCAGTATTTTTCATATCGGCGATCGCCGATTTTAAGCCATCAAAATATTTGGTTTCTAAGGGCATTTGCCAGAATTTTTCTCCTGCACTTTCTCCCGCAATTTTTATTTGATTTGCTAAAGAATCATCACTACTCCATAAACCAGCAATATCTTCTCCTAACGCTATAACACAAGCACCTGTTAAGGTTGCTAAATCGATAATGGCATCTACCCCTAATTTATCAGCATAAACTAAAGCATCAGCGAGAGTTAAACGCCCTTCCGCATCAGTGTTATTAATTTCGATGGTTTTGCCATTAGAAGCGGTTAAAATGTCTCCAGGGTGCATTGCTTTGCCGCTAATCATATTTTCAGTTACTGCACTGATAAAGTGAACTTCTACATCTGGTTTTAATTGAGCGATCGCCTTAACCGTTCCAAAAGTAGCAGCCGCACCGCCCATATCCATTTTCATGGTTTCGATGCCACCATTAACTTTAAGGTTTAAACCGCCTGAATCAAAGGTTAATCCTTTACCGACAATAGCTAATTTGCGTTTGGGCGTGTTTTGCGGTTTATAGATAAGATGAATGAATTTAGGGGGTAAATCGGAGGCTTTAGCTACTCCTAAAAATGCCCCCATCCCTAATTCTTGGCAGTCTTTTTCTTCTAAGATATTTAAAGTTAAATTATATTCTGTAGCCAAATTTTGAGCTAATTCCGCCATGGTTAAAGGGTTGATATAATTAGCAGGAGAGTTAACTAATTCTCTGGCGAGTATTACTCCTTCGGTGATAATTTTTGCTTTTTTGATGGCTTCTTCTTGGTTACTTAAACCTAAAATTTCCACCGATTCTAGTTTGATTTCTTGTTTTTCTAAGTCTGATTTAAAGCGATTATCTGTATGTATTCCTAAGATAAATCCTTCTGTAATCATTTGAGTTAAAATTTCATTGCTATAGTCTGCTATAGGGAATTTTATGGCTAATTGCTTAATTTTTTGTTCCTTAACTACGTTGGCGATCGCCGAACTAACTTGACGAAAAGTATTTAAAGTTAAATCTTGTTTTTTACCCAAACCAATTAAAATAATTTTACGAAGAGGAAAACTACTACCGAGACGAGTTAAAGTAATAGTATTTAATTCCGCCTTAAATTCTGATTCTGTAATCAATTCACTAATAGCATTATCTAAATTAGAATCAAGAATCGCTAAATCTTCTTTAATTGCTAAATCTTCCTCACATAACCCAATAACTAAAGTTTCTCCTTTCCAATCGAGATAATTGATATTATTTGTTTTTATGTTCATACTTCCTCTGATAACATTGAATCAAAATCATAATCATAATTATAATTGACAATGGATAATGATTGATTCAAATTAAGAGCGTTTTTTCATAAAAAATAGCAAAAAAAATTTGATCCTCCTAACATAAATTGATTATTTATCATGGAATCTAATAGCGATAAAAACCCTAACTCTCAATCCCAAAGTATTTTAGACAATGCCACTATTACTGATTCAACTATCGGTGATATTAACCAGACTATTAATAAAACTAATATCAGTCAAAATCATTCTGGTAGTGGTGACAATGTGGCAGGTGATAAAAAAGTTACTAACAACAATCGTAATGTCACAGTGGAAAAAGGTAACTATATTGAGACAATTACAGGTGATTACATAGAAAATCAAAATATCTATAATCCTGCACCGCCTTTACCTTTAACCAGTATTCCTCAAAATGCTCGCCCTAGTGGTACAAATACTTTTGTAGGTCGTAGTAAAGAATTACAAGAAATTGATACTTTTTTTGAAACTTCTAGTCAATTGGCTGTAACTTCTGCGGTTAAATCTGTAACGGGAATGGGTGGCATCGGTAAAACTGAGTTAGCGGTGCAGTATGCTTTACGATACCAAGAAAAATATCAAGGTGGTATTTGTTGGGTAAACGCTCGTATCGATATTGCAATTCAAATTATTTCTTTCTGTAGTTCTATTAATCTTAATCCTCCTGATGATTGTGACACCATCGAGAAAAAGATTGATTTTTGTTGGAATCATTGGATTGAAGGACAGGTTTTATTGATTTTTGATGATGTGCAGAATTATCAAGCTATCAAGCCTTATTTACCGCCTAAAAATGATAAGTTTAAGTTAATTGTCACCAGTCGGCAACGTTTAGGGCAATTAAGTCAATTAGAATTAATGGTTTTAAGTCCAGAAAAGGCGATCGAATTATTAAAGCAAATTATCGGTGAAGATAGGGTTAACCAAGAATTAGCTAAAGCGAATGAACTTTGTAAGTGGTTGGGTTATTTACCGTTAGGCTTGGAATTGGTGGCGAGATTTTTAAACGTTTATGAAACTAAAAGTCTTGAGCAAGTTTTAAAGGA
>CAZWLZ010000355.1:0-3890 GCA_964634505.1 uncultured bacterium
CTGCCATTAATTGATTACTAGAAATAGTCACTTCAAAAATCATTTTATTGCCACTGAATTGACGGGGAGAAATAGTAATCCAAGAATGTTCCTGAAGATTAGGTGAGGGGGGATCTTTAGGATTCCGTTTAACCAGCCATTCCCCTTGTAAAGTGGTATTTTCTACCAAATTTGTCACTTCAATTGTTTCTGTGTATTTCGTTCCTAAATGAGCTACGGAAATGTTTATACTTTGAGAACTTACCTCTAACAACGGATAACTAAATAGATACAGTGGTTTAAGAGAATCTAGGGCTTCCCTTGCCGATCGAAATCGCTGACGTTGATCAGGTGCTACCATTTTTGCCAACCATTTAATAAAAGTTGGTCTTAAACCCATCCCAATTACTAGATTTTCAAAATTAATTTGATAGGGATTTTCTCTGTCTAAAAGTTGCGATAATTGAGAAGATTTAAGTTTAGTAATTAAACAAATTAAAGTCGCTCCTAAACCGTACATATCAGATGATTTTGTGGGGCGAATAAGTTGTTCTGGAGCGATAAAACCAGGAGTACCTTCTAACAAGGGAGTCATGGAAAAATCGTCCATACTATAGGTGCTGACTTCAGAAAAGCCAAAATCAGTTAAATAAATTCTGATGTTTTTATCAATAAAAATATTTTCAGGTTTCAGATTTTGATGAATAATTGGCGGACTAGATTCTTGTAAATCGGCTAAAACAGTTAAAATTCTGACGGCAATGGTCTTTATCTCTTCTAATTTAAAATTGGTTAGTTGAGCTAAAGATAGAACTTTTTCTTTATATTCTCTAATAACATAACAATTGTTTTCATTAGCAAAAACTCCCAAGTATTTAATAATAGCAGGGTGTTTTTTCACTTGTAAATATTGAATTTTCTTTTTATAAGATTCAATGCCACTGACTACATAATTTTCTTTCCCATAAGTAATTTGTTTAATAATTAATTTTTCCTGCTGATTATCTTTCGATTCCGCTAACCAAGTAATTTTCGTTTCATCTTGATTACTAAAAAATTTTCTAGTTTTGAGATTCTCAAAGATGTTGTTATTCACTACTTTAAAAATTTTTTTGCCTGAGTTTTAATTATTAATTGACAAAATCATAACGATCGAGCTTAACTAGAATTATATCGTTAATCATTGAGAGGCAATTTCTGTTTTTACAAGTTAAAAGTCAATGATTGATTATTTAGCAGGTGCAATAGACATCTCCAATAATTAATTATAAAATCAATTCTAGTAGAGAAATCATCAATTCAAAACCCTACTCCCCACTCCCTAATTTCTGGAGATGTTTACAATTGAAAATTTCAGTTTTTCAGATTTAAACTTTGAATTAAACCTTCGGTAGTAGTAGCTAGTTTTTCTAACTGGTCTTGTAACTCTTTTGCTTTTATTTTATAAATACGTTTATGTTTTAAGGCTTCCTTTGCTAAATCCTCACGATTTTTTTTTAATGCTTCCCATGCTACTTGATTCCATGCTTCTACTTCCTGCATAGCGTTACGATATTGGGGTTGTAGTTGATCCCAAACTATTCTAATATCATTGAGAGCCTTATTAATCAAAGTATCAGCACTTTGATTTTCTATCCCTTGAAATGCCTGTTTTAATGGCTCAAATAATGTATAAGTGTCTAACTTGTCAATAGCGGGGATAAAGTTTTTAATTTGCTGAGAGTCAGCAATGCCCGTTTTACACCACGTTGCAAAATGTTCACAATTGTTAAAAATGAGATTGTATTTATTTTCTCCTAAACGACTTCTTGCACGATTAGTAACCACTTCACCAATATAACAAAAACCTTCAGGATATTCTCGTACATAAACGGGATTACCTCTGCTAAAGGTTTCAAATGATGTACATTCAATAATTTCGCTAGGTTTACGGTAATGAATCACACTGCCATCCCCCATATCGATGCCGTGATGTTGATAAACACCTTCAAGATTAACAAATTCGCGCCAAACGTAAAGTTGATCCCCTAATGCCATTTTTCCTCTAAAATTTTATTTAACTAATTAAACCTCAACAATTATATTATTTTGCTCTAATGATAATGTTAATGCTTCCAAAATTTTCACTAAATTGGTAGCTAATTCACCACTAGAAAGCTCATCATTTGCCGATGTTTTTATGTTAGCTAAAAATCGATCGCAAACTAGCTGTAGGGGTTCTGATTTTGGTACGGTAATAACCTCTTGTTTTAAACCATCAGGAATGTATGTATTTTCTGTTTTTACTAGATAACCTTGCTGTAAAATTAAGGGAGAATCTAATAACATTTCATCAAAAATTAAGCTACCTTTATTCCCGACAATTACTAATTTTCTTTGCTTATCTGGATTAAGCCATGATAGATGGATTGTGGTGATAAAATCATCGGGATAAATTAATTTTACCCAAACTAAATCAGCTAAATTTTCTTGAAGCCATGTTTGACTTTCTGCTTGAACTTTAATAGGAATTTGACCTAAAATAAAGTTAAAAATTGCGATATCATGAATCGCTAAATCCCACATTGAATCGACATCTTGCCGAATTGGACCTAAATTAGTTCTACTGGCATAACCATATCTTGTTTGACCAATTTTTTCTTGTTTAATCAATGCTTGAAATTGATGAATATAAGGGTTAAATAAGTAAGTATGATCAATAAATAATTGTAAATTTTTTTGTTTAGCTAATTGAGTTAATTCTAAACATTCATCAGAATTTAAAGTTAAAGGTTTTTCCGCTAAGACATGATAGCCTAAATTTAATGCTGATTTAATTAGTTGATAATGAGTGTTAGCAGGTGTAGCAATTACTACCGCATCAATGCGATCGTCATATTTAATTTCCTGCCAATTATTGACTAATTTTACTTCATTGGGATTAAGTTGATATTTTTCTTGACACTGAGTTAAATTAACCTGATTAGGATCAACGATCGCCATTATTTCTGCTTCTGGATTTTCCAAAAAATTCCGCACTAAATGATTACCCCAACGCCCTACACCTAAAATAACAATTCTAATTTTCATCGGTTTTTTTCTTAAAATTCAGTTTTAATTTTTACCATTCAATGATTTTAACTGTCGGGTGAGCTAAATTAATGATTAGTCGCAATGATATGTAAATCAATTTGTTTTTTCCAAATTAACTTCATCAATTTTTGTGTAAAAGAGCCTGTAAACAGAGTTTTCCACCGTGATTGTTGACTTTCACCGATGACAATTTGGGTAATTTTTTCTTGATCAGCTATTAGGGCGATCGCACTTGGTACATTATAATCTTCTACACGCAGGAAAGTACCTTCAAAATCTTGACAAAGTTGTTGACAAGTTTCTATGTGTAATACTTCAGGTTTGGAGAGAAAATGATCGGGATTTTTAACGAATAAAACAAAAAGAGGGGCATTCATATAATTAGCCAATCTAGCACCACGTCTTAATAAGCGTAGGGAGTTAGGATAAGTAGAAACGCAAACTAAAACCCTTTCTTGAATAGCATAGGATTCCGTTACAGAAAGAGACGCTTGGGCTTCTTCTTCCACAGTATTAGCAACTTCTCGCAATGCTAACTCTCTCAAGGCGATTAAATTTTTACGTTGGAAGAAATTTTGTAGAGACTGCTCAATTTTATTACTAGCATAAATTTTACCTGCTAATAGACGTTCTTCGAGGGTTTCAGGGGTAATATCAATTACGACTATTTGATCCGCTTCATCTAAAATGCGATCGGGGATACGTTCTCTAACCACTACTCCCGTAATTTTAGCAATAAGATCATTGAGACTTTCTAAATGTTGAATATTAAGAGTAGAATAGACATCAATTCCCGCCTTGAGAATTTCCTCCACATCTTGATAACGCTTTGGATAACT
>CAZWLZ010000356.1:0-3866 GCA_964634505.1 uncultured bacterium
GTGGACATGGGTACTACTACCTGCCCAAACTATACCTATATTGGGCTTAGAATCGTGTATAATTAAGTTTTCTAATTTAGCATCGATCGCCAAAGGAGGCAAATTTTGTCCCAAATAGGGAATAGTATTAGGAATATTATCTAAATTAGTTTCAAAAAATAAGGGTAAACTCATTAAAGGGCAATAAGTATCAAATTCAGATAAGGGTATATCTCCAGCAGGATAAATTTTAGAGATGCCTTCTACAGTTTCAAACAAAGTTTTTAAATTATCTGGACAACAAAAAATCAATTTACGGCATTTTTTGGCTAATAAAGGTAAATATCGCCCAAATTGGATAGAATCTCCTGCACCTTGTTCAGTATGAATTAAAATAGTTTTATCACTAATATCACTACCATCCCATTTTGGTTGAGGACATTTTATAGGGAAAAAATCTTTTCTCTGCCAACGCCATTCTGCTTCTAACCAACCTTCTTTAAATTCGCCGATTTGTAATAAAGTTATACCCATATTAAAATGAGCATCAGGTAGTTGATAACGCAAACTAATGGCTTGACGATATTTGGCGATCGCCTTTTCATATTGATTAGAACGATTATAAACATTCCCTAAATTATTATAGGCTTCGGCGTAATTAGGTTCAATTTTGATCACTTCTAATAATACAGTCTCGGCTGCTTCCCATTCTTCCATTTCTAAATAAGTGACACCCAAATTATAACGGGCATGAATCAAGTCTGGATTTAAAAATAAAGCGTGTAAATAATAATAAGTAGCTTGGTTTAATTCCCGTCTCTCAAAGGTTTGATTAGCCAAATCTAAATATATTTGCCCTTTATTAGCAAGATTAATTTTTGTCTTTAATTGATTAATTTTTTCAGCAATTAATTGATCAATTTGTTGTAAATATTTTCGATCAGCTTCTGACATTTCCTCTTGATAAACCCCCGGCGCTTGTTGAAAACGCTTTAATTGGCGATCAAAATGATTACCTTGATAACGCACATATCCTACAGTCTCTGTTTTTAACCACACTACATTAAAAAAAGTAGTTAAAAATTGAATATAAGCAAAATCTTCATTACCATAACTACATAAACGAAAGACATCATCTTGAGGAAAACCTTCTATTAAATTATGGGCTTCTCTACGAATACAAGTGTTTAAAGGTAAGACATTTACTAAAGTTTGATACCAATGAGGATGTAATTTTTCTTTGATTTTAATGCCCGTTTTCACGGCAGCTGGATAATTACCTGGTATTCTTACCAGAGGGGTTACATCTGGGGGCAAAGTTTGATTTAAAATAGCAATACATTGAGAAATATGTTCACTTAAAAATAAATCATCATCATCACAAAAGAAAATAGCTTTACCTTGAGATACTTTAACACCAGTATTTCTAGCGGCGGCTTGGCCTTTATTTTGACGATGTCTAATATAACGATATAAAGGTTTATTATTTATTAAATTTTTAACTAAAATCTCTGTATTATCTTCACTACAATCATCAACAATGATAATTTCATAATTAAATTGATCGCTATTAGGATAATTTTTGACAAAATGAGCGATACTTTTTTCTACACTATTTAAAGTATTTTCGATAACTAAATTACGCTTTCTTTTTTCCAGATTATAAACAGGAATTACTACTACAAAAGAATCAATCGCATTATTGAGAATAATCTGTTGATGCATTTTTGCTATTTCTTCCTCAGAAGGTTGGGCAACTTGTGCTAATGCTTCATCGGGTAACGCATAAGAAGACATTAATATCTCTTCATTGTCATTAATAATCTCAGGGAATCTCGTATTAACTAAAACTTGAACGGCAAAAATTTCTTCTACCCCTTCGGTAAATCTTAAAAAAGCTTCTGTATTACCTGTTTTCATGTTAATTACCCATACACCACAAATACGCTCAGTTAATCTTTCGGCGATGGGAATGCCACTAAAAACTGCACTTTCTCTTACTTGAGATAACCCTACAAAAGCTAAATCACCATAAAAATCAATCCCCCTAGTAAAACCTGGTAATTGACAAATAGCTTCCCATTTACCAGAATTAAGATCAACTTTAGCTATACTACCGTCACCAGACTCTAAAACCCAAAGGCCATCTTGATACCAACGAGGGGAATGTGGCATCGAAAGCCCTTGACAAATAAACTCATTTGTGGTTATATCCATCAACATTCCACCTCTAGCTTTATTTTCACGCCAACCATTAGGAGTATCAGTTGTACCTAAAGCCGTTACATATTGTATTACATTATCTTTAACCGCTAAACCATTAAGATGACATCGATCATTCAAATCGTAACCAGTAATAAAAGGAGGCCGCCAAATAGGGGTAAAACTGTATTCAGAGTCAAGTTTACATAAACAAGAAAATTTGGTATTCAAATACCATAATTCATCTTCTCCCCCTTGCTCAAGATAGGCCATTTCGTGAATATCAATATCTCCGGTGAAATGAACATTACGAGGAAGATAACAAGCATCATGTTTATTAGGGGGTATAAGCCTAGAAGATACAGCTGGAATATTGCGTAACTCCATAATTTGAAAAGATGATCCTATGGAAATTTTGCCATCTTTAACAGCCATACCCATTGGTTTATTGAAAGTACGAAAATGGGTATTAAGTAAGCCATTATCATTACGCAAGAGAATAACTTTACCCGCTTGATAGGTAGATACAATTAGGGAAATTCCTAATTCTTGTAAAATTTGAGGAAAACTATTAGTATGAATACTATTTAACTCAGCCATCTTATACTAGGATTAAAACGATAAAGTAACTATTATTGAGATTATAAGTCTTATGGTCATAAAAGATAATGCTTATTGTATTATTACTGAATAAATGGTAATGAGCCCTAGGTGTTAGGTGAAGAAAAAATAACATTGGCGATCTATTACACTTAATAAGAAGTATTAAAATAAGAGATTGTGCATATTTGCAATAAAATTTGAGGAAATGGATATACCAATAGAAAGAATTAAATTATCTCAAACAGAAAAAGATCAATTAACGAGATTAAAAAAAATTACCAAAATTGAACAATGGAATATTTTATGTAGATGGGCATTTTGTCGATCCTTAGCAGAATCAAGTATTCCTGTAGGTATTAATATCAAAAGTGATAGTAATGTAGAAATGACTTGGCAAGTTTTTGGGGGTGAAATGGCGGAAATATTATTACTTGCCTTAAAACATAGATGTTATAAGGATGGCTTGGGTTTAGAAAAAGATATTTTAACGCTTCAATTTCGTTTACATCTTAATCGAGGTATTGGTTATTTAGTTAGTGATAATAATTTAAATAGTTTTAAAGATTTGGTTAATTTAATTACCATTACAAAATAAAAATTTCTGTTAAGTATTTTACATTTTAGATAAATTTAGGGTAATAAAGTTTTAAAATGATAACAAGTAGAAAACTAAGGAGAAAAATTTTTTATGAATACAGAAGAAAAAGCTAGAGAATTAATGGTTAAAGATAGACAACATGAAAAACATAATCATGAGGCTCTTTTATCTCTTACTGAACAAGAACTTCACGCTCATTCATCGGCCGAAACTGAAGAAAAGGCTAGAGAATTAGCCACAGAAAAACGTCATCATATTAATAATATTGAGGAAAATATGCTTTCTCGTTCTGAAGAAGTCATTAACGAACATTAATAATTAATATACCTTTTACCATAAAACAGCTCTGAACTAAAGTTCGAGCTAAGAACTAAAACCCGTTTAAACGGATTAAAATGCAACTAAAAACCCTACAATATTGTTTTGATAGCAACGGACAGGTTAGTTAGGACATTTCAATCCTTTAGGCAAGGGGTTTAAACCC
>CAZWLZ010000357.1:0-3844 GCA_964634505.1 uncultured bacterium
GTTATATCAACTGCATCAACAGTTAGATAAGTTGGTTATGAAGGCTTATAATTTTCAGGAAAACGAGGATTTATTAACTCAAATTTTACACTTAAATTTATCCCTTTCAGCCTCTGAAAATCAATCCTTATGATGTTTATAAATGGCGATCGCCATTTATGTGAAACAGGCATCTTGCCTATTCTGATCAATATACCTAGGAATAAATTGCTTAATGTTCAAAAATAAGATTAAATCTTGTTTAAGATAATTAATCATTATTTGACAAATTCAAAAATATTTATGCCCACCGTTGAAATCATTGGTTTAGGAAAATCTGGTATCGCAGCTGCCCGTTTATTGAACAAAAATTCTTATCAAGTCACTATTGGAGATCGCCAAAATTCTACGAAATTAGAAAAATTAAAAGAAGAATTAGAAAAAGAAAATATAAGGGTTAAATTAGGGCATAATTTCACTATTTCAAACACCTACAAGCCCGACTTAATTGTAGTTAGTCCGGGAGTCCCTTGGGATAGTTCGGCCTTAATAACAGCTAGAAATCAGGGGATAGAAGTAATTGGAGAAATGGAATTAGCTTGGCGTTATTTAAAGTCTCCTTCGTGGGTAGGCATCACTGGCACTAATGGCAAAACTACTACTACGGCCTTAATTGAAGCTATTTTTAAACAGGCGGGATTAAATAGTGTAGCCTGTGGCAATATAGGTTATGCAGGTTGTGAATTGGCATTAGAAAAAGAAGCAGGAAAATTAGATTGGGTAATAGCAGAAATTAGCAGTTATCAGATCGAATCATCCGTAGAATTGTCGCCTCAAATTGGAGTATGGACAACTTTTACTCCTGATCATTTAAGCAGACATAAAACCATGGATAATTACTATCAAATAAAGGCGAATTTATTAACCCGTTGTGAGTATCAAATTTTTAATGGAGATGATCCTTTTTTATACAATTTAGGCTTAAAAACTTCATGGAAAAATGCTTATTGGACTAGCATAAATGGTACAAGTAAGTTAATCGGTGAAATCTCCAAAGGTGTCTATATTAATGATGCTTGGATAAGTGCTTTTGGTGAATTGATTGCCCCCATTTCTCTTTTTAAAACTTTAGGAAAACACAATTTACAAAATTTATTATTAGCAGTAGCCGCCGCTAAATTAGCAGGTATTGGAAAACAGGCGATCGCCGAAGCAATTAGTCTTTTTAAAGGTGTAGCCCATCGATTAGAATTAATTTGTCACAAAGAAGACGTTGCTTATATTAATGATAGTAAAGCCACCAATTATGACGCAGCTGAAGTTGGTTTAAATGCAGTCAATTCCCCCGTGATTTTAATTGCTGGTGGAGAAGCAAAAGAAGGAGATGATCAAAATTGGATCAATAAAATTAAAGAAAAATGTTCTTTTGTTTTATTAATAGGTGATGCTGCCGAAGCCTTTGCTAAAAGGTTTGAAGAATTTAATTATCATGATTATCTCATAGTTGAAACGATGGAAAAAGCTGTTATTAAAGCACAAGACTTAGCTAAAAAATATCAAGCAAAAGTAGTTTTATTATCTCCAGCTTGTGCTAGTTTTGATCAATATCAAAGTTTTGAACATCGTGGCGATCATTTTCGTCAACTTTGTTTAAATTTATAATCTCTAATCTAACCTTTCGGGAAATTGAGGAATAGAAGCAATTAATTTTTGAGTATATTCTCTTTGAGGATTATCAATAATTTCGGTTGCTATACTCATTTCCTCAATTTTGCCTTGATTCATTACCATTATTCGATCGCTCACAAATTTTACTACACTTAAATCATGGGAAATAAAAATATAAGTCAAGCCAAATTCTAATTGTAACTCTTTTAATAAATTTAATACCTGGGCTTGTACAGAAACATCCAAAGCAGACACCGATTCATCACAAATAATTAACTGAGGTTGTAAAGCTAAAGCTCTTGCAATACAAACTCTTTGACGTTGCCCCCCACTTAACTCATGAGGATAACGATTAAACCAATCTGGATTTAAACCAACTCTCTCTAATAAATAATTAACTCTTTCTCGTCTTGTTTTATTATTGCCAGAATTATGGACGATTAAAGGTTCGATAATAGCTTTACCTATACTCATACGAGGATTGAGAGAATTATAAGGATTTTGGAAAATGATTTGCATTTCTCGGCGAATATTACGCAATTTAGGATCATTTTGCTTTAAATTGAGTAAATTCTGACCTAAAAATTCGATATTACCTTCAGCAGAAGGTATTAAACGTAAAATAGCTTTTGCTAAAGTTGATTTGCCACAACCAGACTCTCCTACCAAACCTAAGGTTTCTCCTGGGAATACTTTAAAACTTATGTTTTTGATAGCCCAAAAATACTCTTGTTTCCAGCGAAAAATATCTTGTTTTTTGAATCCTACTCGTAAATTTTCAATGGTAATTAAAGGTTGTCGGCGACGAATTTGTTTTGGTTGAATTTTAATTTTGTGATGACGATTGATAACTTTATCCGTATTTAAAAAGTCATCTACTGTAAATAATAATTCTTCATTATTTTGGTTTAAACGAGGGCGACAAGCCAATAAGGCTTTAGTATAAGGATGTTTTGGCTTAAATAATATCTCATTTATTGCCCCGTATTCAACAATTTTGCCTTCTCTCATTACCGCAATTTTATCAGCAATATTAGCTATGACTGCTAAATCATGGGTAATAAAAATTAAAGACATTTCACGACTACGACATAATTCTTTTAATAACTCTAAAATGGTAGCTTGTACTGTAACATCTAAAGCGGTAGTAGGTTCGTCTGCGATCAAAATACTTGGATTACAAGAAATAGCGATCGCCAACATAATTCTTTGTAATTGGCCACCGCTTAATTCATGAGGATAACGTTGAAGAATAGCTTTTTTATGCTGACTAATTTGTCTTTGAATGGCAACATGAGTAGCAATATCAAGTGTGGTAGAGTTGTTATTATCTAAATATTCTTGTTTTAAAAGTTCATCATCAGGAATTAATTTAACTTCTTGTAAAAGACTAATAGCTTTACGCCTAGCCACTTTAAAAGTTACATTTTGATGTAATCGAATGGCTTCAATAATTTGAAAACCTATATTATACACTGGATTAAGTGAACTCATAGGTTCTTGAAATATCATAGCAATCTTACCGCCTCTAAAATCTCTTTTATTCTCTTCACTCAAAGTTAAAAGATTGATTTTAGGCTTATTTTCTACCACTTGAAAATTAATTTCCCCTTCAATGAATGCCGAATTAGGAAGTAAGCCCATAATAGCCAAAGATGTTACAGATTTACCCGAACCAGATTCGCCTACTATTCCTAATGTTTCTCCTTTTTCTAATTGAAAACTAATTTTATCTACTGCGGTAATCGATTCTTGATTACTGATAAATTTTACGTTTAAATTATTAACTTCAAGAATAGTATCACTCATGAATTATTTGCTTTTCGTCGTTGAGTTTGCTTTGTGTAAATTATATAACAATGCAGATCATCTTTTGAATAATAGGTCACAAAAGCTAGTTTTGTTTAGGTTTAATTACTTAGAAAAAGCAAGAAACACTAAAATTATGATTCAAAAGGATGAAATTTTTTAATTACCAAAATTAGTAAATTAAAACATTAACAAAACTTAAAATTCAAAAAAGATAAAACTAAAATAATTAATTTGGGAATGGTTAATCATATTCATTTATTTTCAATAAGTTAATTTAATCAAGGTATAAAGTATGTCGTTGTTTAAATGGACGATTAACAGAAATAATCGCATTTTGTAACTCTTCTACCGTTAAACAAGTGCCTCCTTTTGCTCCTGCCATGGT